>JBFHXJ010000014.1:0-51041 GCA_041598995.1 Woeseiaceae bacterium
CACTTCTTCCGCGATATCTTTTCGCGGTCGGAGGCCACTAATTTCCGTGGACGCGACAAGGAACTGAGTCCGCTTACCAGTCAGACGCTCAAGTTCTCGGTGGCCTACGAGTTCCTGTCCAATGGTGCAGGCTTCCTCGATAAAGGCACAGTTAACCTGGCGTTCGATCACCTGATGATCGACTACAACGAATTCCGGGATATCTCGACCGGCGCGCTGTTAGGCGAGGAGCCCCTGTATCACCTCGACGCGAACGTCATCCAGCTGTTCTTCTCCTTCTGGTATTGAATCTTCCCCTTTTGCAGGCGCCGACGAAGCCGCGAATGGCTCAATCCCGGTTCGCGGCTTCGTCGGTGCCTGCACATCGATGTGCGCGCCGACATAAGTACATCCATGTACAAAAAGCCGCTCCTACGAGTCGCTCCCGCAATAATTTACCGGGTACAATTGCGCCTCCGTCGTATTTGACAAGGAGACCGCATGGGCCGCCTGGTCGGCATCGCGCGCCGCGAAAAGAAGCGTGCTCCCATGGAGACCCTGGTCGAGGCGCAGGTTAGCGACCAGACCGGGGTAGCGAACGACTCCCGCGGCAAGCCGGGCGATCGCACGGTAACCGTCATAACGGCCCGAGCCTGGCGCGAGGTGTGCACCGAGCTCGGCCGGGAAATCCCCTGGACGACGCGGCGTGCCAACCTGCTGGTCGACGACATCGACCTGCCGCGGCGCGCCGGGCCGATCATCGAAATCGGGGACGTGCGCCTCAAAGTCACGATGGAAGTCGATCCGTGCTCGCGCATGGATGAACAATACCAAGGCCTCCGCGAAATCCTGAAGCCGGACTGGCGCGGTGGCGTAGGTTGCAAGGTGCTCACCGGGGGATCGATTGCCGTCGGCGATGCCGTGACGATCGTCGAGGCCGATTGAATCGATGTATCTGGGGGTAGCGATCGTAGCGGGATTAATCGCGGTCGTCGCACTGCTGTACAACCGCCTCGTTCGCGACCGCAACCGCGTCGATGCGGCCTGGAGCGACATCGACGTGCAATTGCAGCGACGTCACGACCTGATTCCGCAGCTCGTCAAGGCGGTTGACCAGTACGCGGGCTACGAGCGGGCCACGCTCGAGGCGATCACGGCGCTGCGCGCGGAAGCAATGAGGATCACGGACGTTGCCGATATCGAACGCCGCAGCGAAAAAGAAGAGCTGCTTGGAGAGGAAGTAAACCGCCTGCTCGCGATCGCGGAGAACTATCCTGACCTTAAGGCCAACGAGAACTTCCTGGATCTGCAGAATGAGCTCGCGGAGACGGAGAATTACTTGCAGTTCGCGCGTCGCTTCTACAACGGCTCGGTACGCCACTTCAACACGCGGGTCGAGACCGTGCCGAGCAATATCGTTGCGAGCTGGTTCGGCTTCACACAGCGCGGTTTTTTCCAGAAAGCATCAGACGACGTGGCGAATGTGCCGCTCGTCGAGCTGGGCACGATCGAATGAAAAGAGCGTGGCTTGTGTGCCTCTCCCTGGCGTCTGCGATTGCGAGCGGCGACGAACGCATCTTGAGCTATCACGCCGACATCACCGTCAGGCGGGACAGCACGGTGCTGGTTACGGAAACCATCCGTGTGCGGGCCGAAGGGCAGCAAATCCGCCGCGGCATTTACCGGGATTTCCCGATCGATTACGAAGACAGGTTCGGCAATGATTATCGCGTTCGCTTCGAGCCGCTCGGCGTATTGCGCAATGATCACGCCGAGGATTTCCACGCGGAAAGAGTGGGTCGTTACGTACGGGTATATTTCGGCAGCGCGGACAGGCTGATTCCGAGCGGCCAACACACCTATCAGTATCGGTACGAAGTCAACCGGGTACTGGGTTATTTCGATGACAAGGACGAGCTCTACTGGAATGTGACCGGGACCGGCTGGAGTTTTCCGATCGACACGGCATCCGCCTCGGTAGGCTTCGAGTTTGAGGTGCCGCCAGGCGAAATCGGCGCATACGCCTATACCGGTCCTTACGGTAGCGGCGGCCAGGATTACCGCGCGAGCGTTGACTATGCCGGCAAAGCAACATTCGAAACGACACGGACCCTAGGAGGCGGCGAGGGGCTGACGATCGCCGTCGCGTGGCCCAAAGGCCTGGTCGATGCGCCAGGTGCCTTGCAGGAGACGTTATGGCTGCTGGTGGACAATGTAAATCTTCTGATTGCCGTCGGTGGCGTGCTCGCCATGTTCAGTTATTACGTTCCCGCCTGGCGACGGCACGGCAAGGATCCGGAGCCGGGCGTGATTTTCACGCGCTACGAACCCCCGGCTGATTTCTCGCCCGCCTCGCTCCGCTACATCGAAAAAATGCAATATGACGACACCTCGATGACGGCCGCCATCGTCAGCCTGGCCGTAAAGGGGTATCTGCGCATCGTCGAGGACGACGACGAGCACTCGCTGTTGCGCATGGATCCGGTCGAGAATGCCGCGCCGCTCGCGACCGGAGAAAAGGAATTACACGATGCCCTGTTCCGGAAGGGCGATATCGTGATTCTCGACGACAAGTACCACGAGCTCATCGGCGGTGCGCGCCAGGCGCACGAGAACTCTCTCAGCAGGGATTACAGGTACCGCTATTTCAAGACCAATACGCTGTTGAACGTTCCTGCGATCCTCATTGCCGGCATCTTTTCGCTCGTGGCATTGAACGTCGGTGACGGACCGACTGTCGCAGTGATCGCGACCATCGTCATCATGATCGTGGCCGTGATCATATTCGCGTTCCTCATGCGCCGCCCGACCGTGCTCGGCCGGCGCCTGCTCGACGAGGTCCATGGCTTCAGGGAATATCTCGACATCGCCGAAAAAGACGAGATGAATCTCAGGAATCCGCCCGACAAGACGCCGCAACTGTTCGAGAAGTACCTGCCTTTCGCGCTGGCGATGGGCGTCGAACAACATTGGGCGGAACGGTTTGCCGGCGTTTTCGAAAGGCTGAAAAGACCGGACGGCTCCGATTATCAACCGTCCTGGTACAGCGGCTCCTGGAACAGTTTCGACATGAGCAAGAGCACTGCGAATCTCTCGAGCGGTCTCGGCAGCGCCGTTAGCGCCTCGGTCTCGCCGCCCGGATCATCGTCGGGCAGCGGCGGCGGTTTCTCGGGCGGTGGCGGTGGTGGTGGCGGCGGTGGCGGCTGGTGAACGCCACCGGGACGGAAGCACTACTGAAAATCCTCTGAGCAATACACGGTACTCGATGTCTATTACACTACGGAGTCCGTCCCTGACCTCGTCCGTAAAGGAATCAACACGTTTTGACCCAGCACATTTACCAGCGCCGACCCGTCAGCAGTAATGGCATTCCAACCGTTATCTTTTTCCTGCTGATTGCCAATGGCCTCGTGTTTGCGGGACAGCAGTTCGCGCTGACCCGAGAGCCGTTGATGCAGTATTTCGCGCTGTGGCCCCTGCGTTCCGTGTACGCCGAGTTTTATCCGTGGCAATTCGTTACGTACGGCTTCCTCCACGGCAGCCCCGTGCACCTCATATTCAACATGTTCATGTTGTGGATGTTCGGCAGGGAGCTGGAAGTCCTGATGGGAGCGCGGCGGTTCTTGATTTATTTCATGACCTGTGTCGTTGGCGCGGGTGTCATACAGCTGGCAGTATCGGCGCTCGAGAGCAGCCCGTATCCGGTCGTCGGTGCATCGGGCGGCGTGTTCGGCTTGCTACTCGCGTTCGGCATGACGTTTCCCAATCGCATGATCATGTTGCTGTTCCCGCCGATCCCGATGAAAGCGAAATACATGGTGATCCTTTTCGGCATTCTCGAGCTGTACCTGGGATTAAGCGGCAGGGCGCCCGGCATCGCTAATTTCGCGCACCTGGGCGGTATGCTGTTCGGGTACCTGCTGTTAAGGCGCTGGAGAAAAGCGCAGCGGAGATATTAATTGGAAAATATCATCGCGCTCATCGCTGCCACGATCGTGCTGATCCTCATTCCCGGACCGAACGCGGCCCTCATCGTTGCGAACAGCCTGCGTCACGGCATGCGGATCGGTGTCTTTACGTCGCTCGGCACGACGCTGGGCATCGCGATACAACTCGCGGTCGTTATTGCGGGGATGGCGGCATTGATCGAGCTGGTCGCGAGCGCTCTGACCTGGATCAAGTGGATCGGCGTCGCCTACCTGTTGTGGATCGGCGTACGCACCTGGAATGAGCCGTCGCCGGATCTCTCGGATCTCAATGCCCTGTCTCAGACCCGCGCGTTTTGGCGCGGCGTCATGATCGCGGTCATTAATCCGAAAACCCTGCTCTTCAATGCGGCGTTCCTGCCACAGTTTGTCGGCAATACGCCCGATGCCAGCAGCGAGTTGTGGGTCGTGACCGCCGTCTTCATGACGGTGATCACCATCGGCGATCCCGTCTGGGCGGTGTTCGCAGACGCTGCCCGGCGCTGGCTGAATCGCATCGGACACCTGCACAATCGGATCAGCGGCGCGTTTTTTGTCAGTGCCGGCGTGGGCCTGGCGCTGTCGCGCCGTAGCCTGTAAGACCGTACGCCGGAGCGCTTTAAGGACGTTCCGTCAGCCGCGATCGAGGTGCGAGTATTCCCGACTGAATCCGCTCCGCTGCGCCGCGTGTTTTCCCATGATGGGCCGGTAGAGAAAGCCGTTGCAGACCGCGACGAGTGCGTAGATCAGCGCACCGTCCAGGATGATCCAGAAATAGAAGGTCTTCGGATGGCTGTAATGGTTCATCAGGATCGTGCTGACTGAGGCGAAAAATATCCACAGGATGCCGAACACCTTGAAGCTTGCCGTGTAGTCCGATCCCCTGATGGCAGGGCGCATCAGGTGAAATAACCAGACACAGCTGAGCCACATCATGAAATTGTAGAAATAAGAGGTCACCCAATCGAAAGTACCGTATACGGTATTGAAGTAGCTCGCGCTCGATTCCATCGCGGCGAAAAGACCGGGAAAGATCAGGTACGGCTCGATCAGGACTCCGCCCACCAGGTAGCGCAGGACGTTAAGGATGACAACGAGCGCCAGGAACCTGAGGAACAGCATTCGACTTCCCTGCACCGTGTAATGAGGCAACGGTGATTATAAGTCAATCGCCTGAACGGCCGAGGCGGCCATTTTGCTATTCTTTGCAAGACCGACATCGAGAGGCGGAGCAATCCCATGAGAACCACAACAATACTGGTGAGCTGCGGCTGCGCCGCCATGTTGCTGGCCGCTTGCGGGCGACAATCACCGGACAGCACCACAACGGGCGCCGGCATCGCAATAGACGCGGACGACATTGCAGGCGTGGTCCGTAGCGTTGCAGGTCCCGAAGCAGGTGTCTGGGTGATTGCGGAAACGGATGACTTAAGCACGCGATTCGCGAGGATCGTGGTGACCGATGACCAAGGCCGGTACCTGGTGCCCGACCTGCCCGATGCCGTGTTCCGGCTGTGGGTGCGCGGCTATGGCTTGAAAGACTCCGAGAAAGTGACCGCGAACCCTGGCGATCGTGTCGATCTGACGGCGATCATTGCGCCCGATGCCGCAACCGCGGCACAGCTCTATCCGGCCGCCTATTGGTATTCGATGCTCGGCCTGCCGACGGAAGAGGAGATCGCCGAAATCCAGGGCGGCATGAACGCCTATCTGATGTGGACCAAAAACATGGGTTGTGTCGGCTGCCACCAGATGGGGCAGTTATCGACGCGCGCCTTCCCCGCAGGCTACCGCATCGGGGAAACGACCGAGGAAGCATGGGCAAGGCGCATCGCCGCCGGCCAGGCCGGCGACAGCATGGTGCGTATTGCCGCGCAGTTGCTTAAGGGCCTGCCCATCAAGTACATGGCCGAATGGACCGATCGTATCGCGGCGGGTGAGCTGCCGTCGCGCGTGCCGCAACGGCCATCGGGCGTGGAAATGAACGTCGTCGCCACCGTGCGCGACTGGTCGAGCCCGAAGTTCTACATGCACGATCTGTCCGGCACCGATCGTCGCGACCCGACGGTGAACGGCTACGGCAAGATTTACGGTGCGCCGGAACTCAGCACCGACGAGATGCCGATACTCGATCCTGTTACGAACACAGCAACGGTATATAAAGTGCCGGTGCGCGACGAGAACACACCGACGACCAACGAGGCGCCGGTCGTTGCGCCTTCGCCGTACTGGGGCGAAGAACGCATCTGGGACAGTAAGGCGAATATCCACAATCCGATGCTCGACCAGGACGGCCGCGTGTGGCTGACGGCGCGCATACGCGGACTCGACAATCCGGCATTTTGCAGGGAGGGCACACGGCATCCGTCGGCCAGGGTTTACCCGACGTTCCAGACATCGCGCCATCTTTCGGTCTTTGACCCGTCGACCGGCGACTACCAGTTCGTCGATACCTGTTTCAGCACGCATCACCTGCAGTTCGCCTACGACGACGACAACACCCTGTGGACCAGCGGCGATCGCAATGTCGTCGGCTGGCTGAAGACCAACGAGTTCCTCGAGACAGGCGATGCCGCGGCGTCACAGGGCTGGGCGCCGCTCATACTCGATACCAATGGCAACGGTGTGCAGGATGCGTGGACGGAACCGGGCGAGGAGCCGGACCCGGAGCTCGACATGCGCGTACCGCGGGGATTCTATGCCGTCATGCCGGAGCCCAGAGGCGATGCCGTTTGGGGCTCCAATGCGTTCTTCTATCCCGGCTCGATAACGCGCCTCGTGCCCGGCGACGATCCGCCGAGAACGTCGCTTGCCGAGACCTATGAGCCGCCATTGCCGGGATTTGGCGTGCGCGGCGCGGACATCGACAAATCCGGCGTCATCTGGGCGTCGCTCGGCAGTGGGCACCTGGGCGAGTTCGACCGCCGCAAGTGCAAGGGGCCGCTCAACGGACCTGACGCCACCGGGCAGCACTGTCCGGAGGGCTGGACACTGCACGACCTGCCGGGTCCGGGATTCGAGGACATGCCCGAGTTCAGCGTCGAATCGAGTTACTACACCTGGGTCGATCAGCACAATACGCTCGGGCTCGGTGAGGACGTGCCGATCGCGACCGGCAATCTTTTCGACGGCGTTCACGCACTGGTCGACGGAAAATTCGTTACATTGCGGATACCGTATCCGCTGGGTTTCTACTCGAAAGGATTCGAGGGACGCATCGATGACGCACAAGCCGGCTGGAAAGGGCGCGGCCTGTGGGTACCGAGCGGCGACCGCACGCCATGGCTGAAGGAGGGCGGCAAGGGCACGAAACCGCTGGTCGTGCACTTCCAGGTCAGGCCCGACCCGCTGGCGAAGTAAGAGGAATTCGGATCGAAGTCCAGGGATCTGACCAGATTTGAGGAGAATGTGTTGCGTTGGGCAGTCGCGCTGCTTGTATTGTTTCTCGGTGCCGGCATCGTGCTGGCGCAGGGACGCTGGTATCGCGAAGGTGAACTGTCGACCGATTCCGCGTCACACGCGGAATTCGCATTCACGCGCATCATTTTCAAATCCGGTTACTCGACGCTGCCCGGCCCGGGCAACACCGCATGGCGCGATTGGCCCGAAGCGGACGCGCACTTCATTCGCGGCGTCAAAAGGCTGACGACGGTCGACATCGAGGATCAAAGCCGCGCAATACTGCTCACCGACGAACAGCTGTTCGACCGGCCGTGGATTTACGCGCTCGAGGTCGGTACCTGGCTCCTGACGCAGGAGGAGGCTGACAGTCTGCGGGAGTACCTGTTGCGCGGCGGCTTCCTCGTGGTCGACGACTTTCACGGTACCGTGCAGTGGGCCGGCTTCATGCGCTCGATGAAAATGGTGTTTCCCGACCGCCCGATCGTCGACATGAGCGAAGAGGATGCGATCATGAGCATGCATTTCGACGTCGACATGACCAAGCACATCCCCGGCATCATGGCGTTGAGATACGGCGTCACCTGGGAACACGACGGCTACGTGCCCACCTGGCGCGGCATCTATGATGACGACGGCAGGCTCATGGTGATCATCAACTGGAACGTCGATCTGGGCGACGCCTGGGAAATGGCCGACGAGCCCTGGTATCCGGAAAAGTACACGGCGCTCGCCTACCGCTTCGGCATCAACTACGTGCTATACGCGATGACGCACTGAGCTGGATCGAATCGAGAATTCCGTTAAGCGTTGCACTCGGTCGCATGGCGGCCGCCACGAGCTCGGGATCGGGGTGATAGTAACCGCCGATATCACCCGGCTTACCCTGGACCGTGTTCAGTTCGTCGACGATTTTCCTTTCGTTTTGTGCCAACTGCGTCGCAACCGGTTCGAACAGCGTTCTTAAGTCCGCATCGTCGTCCTGTGCGGCCAGCGCTTCAGCCCAGTAGAGTGCCAGGTAGAAGTGACTACCGCGATTGTCGAGTTCGTGAACTATTCGCGATGGCGATTTGTTGCTGTCGAGAAACTTGGCGTTGGCGCGATCGAGCGCCTCTGCCAGCACGCGCGCCTTTTCGTTGCCACTCTTTCGCGCGAGATCTTCTATCGATACCGCGAGCGCCAGGAACTCACCGAGAGAGTCCCAGCGCAGGTGCCCTTCCTCGAGGAACTGCTGCACGTGTTTCGGCGCCGAGCCGCCGGCGCCGGTTTCATAGAGCCCGCCGCCGGCGAGGAGGGGCACGATGGATAACATTTTGGCACTCGTGCCGAGCTCGAGGATCGGAAACAGGTCGGTCAGGTAGTCGCGTAGCACGTTTCCGGTGACGGATATGGTGTCCTTGCCGGCCCTGACACGGGTGAGGGTTGCACGCATGGCCTCGACAGGGGACAGGATGCGGATGTCGAGACCTTTCGTATCGTGATCCCCGAGGTAGCGCTCCACCAGCCCGATCAGCTTGGCATCGTGTGCACGCTGCGGATCGAGCCAGAAGTAGGCCGCCGAACCGGTGTTCGTCGCGCGATTGACCGCCAGTTTGACCCAATCGCGAACGGGCAAGTCCTTTGTCTGGCACATGCGCCAGATATCGCCTGATTCGACGGAATGTTCGAGCAGCACATTGCCGGTTTGATCGACGACACGGACGATGCCGGGCTTTTCTATTTCGAAAGTCTTGTCGTGTGAGCCGTATTCCTCGGCTTTCTGCGCCATCAAGCCGATGTTGCAGACATTACCCATGGTCGGCACGTCGAACGCGCCGTTTACTTTACAATCGGAAATGACTTCCTGGTAGATACCTGCATAACAACGGTCGGGGATCATGGCCCGCGTGTCTTTTAGCTTGCCATCCGGCCCCCACATCTGACCCGAGGACCGAATCGCCGCCGGCATCGATGCGTCGATGATGACATTACTGGGGACATGGAGATTCGTGATGCCCTTGTCAGAATCGACCATCGCGAGAGCAGGGCGAATTCGATACTGTGCTTCAATGTCCGCTTCGATTTCCTTTCGCTGCGTTTCGGGCAGCTCGGCGATGCTCGCGTAAACGTCACCGATGCCGTTGTTTGCCTCCACACCGAGTTCGGCGAAGAGGTCGGCATGCTTTTCGAACACGTCGCGGTAATAGGCCTTGACTGCGTGGCCGAACATGATGGGATCGGAGACCTTCATCATCGTGGCCTTGAGATGCAGCGACAGCAGCACGTCGTCTTTTTTTGCCGCCTCGATCTGCGCGTCGTAATACTCGCAGAGCGCCTTGCAGTTCATGACCGCGGCATCGATGACCTCGCCGGCCTCGACCGGGTTTTTTGCCTTTAATACCGTATTGTTTCCATCGGCGTCGACGTGCTCGATCCTGAGGCTGCCCGAGGTCCCGATGATCGCCGACTGTTCGCTCGAGTAGAAATCGCCATCGTCCATGTGCGCGACCACGGTTTTCGAGTCCTTTTTCCATTCGCCCATGGAATGCGGGTGTTTTCTTGCGTAGGCCTTGACCGGCGCCGCGACGCGTCGATCGGAATTACCCTCGCGGAGCACGGGATTGACGGCGCTGCCGAGCACCTTGGCGTAGCGGTCTTTGATCGCTCTCTCGGCATCGCCATGCAGTTCTTCGGGATAGTCCGGGATGTCGAAGCCCTGTGACTGGAGCTCGCTGATGGCGGCCGCCAGTTGCGGCACCGACGCACTGATGTTCGGCAACTTGATGATGTTGGCCTCGGGCGCCTTGGCGAGCTCGCCGAGTTCGGCGAGGTCGTCGTGCTGTTTCTGCTCGTCGGTGAGCTTGTCAGGGAAGGCGGCGATAATTCGCCCGGCGAGGGAGATGTCCCGTGTCTCGACGACCACATCGGCCGGTTTCGTGAAGGCCTGGATGATCGGCAGGAGCGAGGCGGTGGCCAGCGCCGGTGCCTCGTCGGTAAAGGTGTAGATTATTTTTGTCCGGCTCATGTGGCTCCGCGTTCACTTTCGCACCAAATATAAATCCGCACCGGGCCGCCAGCTTTCTGCTGGCAACACGGGCGGATTTGGTGGGCCCGGTAGGACTCGAACCTACGACCAAAAGATTATGAGTCTTCTGCTCTAACCAACTGAGCTACAGGCCCAAAATTGAGTCTTGTCAACTTTATGGTAGCGGACCGACAGCTGCGCTGCTCCAATTCTCTGGCTGCGGAACCCCGCCTATGGCCCGTAATCGGGAGCGGCATTCTAATCCGGAATCGAAATTATTTCAGCAGCAGCGCCGGCGTGGGACCGACAGCTTATGTCATGTGACATAGCGGCGGAACCAGTTCCGGTTTTCGCCGTGATTGTGGTCAACGACGTTTATTTATCAATGACTTATCATTTTTTGCCTGATATGGACTCAGACCCGGACAGGATGGTCCGGGCTGCTGGAGGCATACATGAAGAGCTTGGGCGCTCCGCAGAGCCACGGATTCGGCCTACTCGACCTCATGATCGTGCTGGTCATCCTGTCACTACTCGCCGCAGTCGCGGCACCGTCGTACAAACAGTTCGTCCTGCGGGCGAAGAATGCCCGGGCGATCGGCGATATCGGCTCGATGAGCATGGAAATCGGCAAGTTTCGGCTCAACAACAATGACCAGGCGCCGAATTCGCTAAACGAGCTGCCGATGGAAATCCCGCTGGATCCGTGGGGCAATCCATATCAATACCTGAACCTGATGACTGCGGGACCCGGTAAGGGTGACTTTCGCAAGGACGGCAAATTGAATCCGATCAACACCGACTTCGATCTCTGGAGTTTCGGCGCCGACGGTGAGTCCGCCAGTCCCCTGTCGGCCTTCGTCAGCCGCGACGATATCGTGCGGGCCAATAACGGCACGTTCATTGGCCTCGGGGAAGACTATTGATGCGCAGTGGATTATCAAGAGCGCTAACGGGCGGCGTCGGCCGCCGCATATTCGGACTGTTTTTTCTGGCGGCCGTGCTGCCGATGCTGTTCACCGCTTTCCTGGCCTATCACGAAATCGGCCGCGGGCTGGAAAAGGACGTCGGCCGGGAATTACGCGAGCTGTCGAAGGCCTACGGCATCGGCGTATTGTCGGCGCTCGAAGCGGCATCCGACAAGGCGGCCGAGATCACGCGCATCGTCGAGGAATCGGGCGTTCGTGCGATTGCGGACCGTCGCTATCTCCTAAGTGACTTTGCCTCAATCTCCGTGCTGTCGCCGAGGCATCCGATCGCCCCGATTCATGGCTCGCAGGACACGCAGATCAACGCATCCCAGATCGATTTCGAACGGCTGGCAGCCGGGGGCAGTCAGTTGATCGTCGATCGCGACGCAGTCGGGGGCGACCTTATTCTGCTGCGCGGTACCCACATCGGCGAAAATTCGCAGGCGATCTATTCATTCCGGCTGCGATCGGAAAGTATCTGGAGCTCCGCCGAGAATCTGCCGTATCAGACAGATTTTTGCGCCTTCTCTGTGTATCCGTCCGCGATGCACTGCACGGCGGCGATGAATGCATCAATCCTTTCGAAGTTTTACGAGGATCGGTACACGCGAGACCGGCGGCCGGTGAGCATAACGGTTGGTGACGAAGAGCATCTCGCCGCGATGTGGGAATTGTTCCTCGAAGGCAAGCTTGCTCATCCGGCCATCTATGTCGTCGCGAGCCAGCCCAAGACCTACGCACTGCGATCGGGTGCGGACTTCCGGCGCATCTTTCCGCCGGCGCTGCTGTTGGTCATCATTCTCGTCGGCACGCTCAGTTTCAACCTCGTCGGCCAGAGTCTCGTGCCATTGCAGCGGCTGACGATCCTGGCGCGGCAGTTCGCGTCGGGTGATCTCGATTCGCGAGTGCGCATCCGCACGGGCGACGAGTTCGAGCACCTCGCCGATGCCTTCAACCACATGGCCGGGCGCCTCGGACGGCAGATAGCGACGTTGAAGGCGATGTCGAAGATCGACAGATTGATCCTGTCCGGTGCGGAATTCGAGGAAGTGGCCGAGGACGTAATCGATCACCTGGTCAAGCTAACCGAATACGAATCGGCGGCGATCATTGCGAAGGACATCGATGGTCTCAACGAAGCCAAGATGATTTCATGGTGTGGAGGCCAGTTCATCCACGAGCGGATCGATCTGCCGCACGAACTGGGACATGAGTGGTGCCAGCCGAGCGAGGTCGAGGTGAAGATGATCAACCCGGCAATTGCCCCGTACCGCAAGCGCTTCATGAGCTACGGCATGCGCTTCGTATTGCTGATCCCGGTCATCCTCAATGACGAGCTGAAAGGCATTCTCCTGCTCGGGTCAAACAAGAGCTTCGAGACCCAGGGCAGCAGGGTGAAACGCTGTATCGATCTCGCCGGCAGGCTTGCGGTCGCGCTTGCGAGCTCGGAACGCGAGGAGGCACTCTATCGACAGGCGCACTTCGATGAACTCACGGGGCTGCCGAACAGGCAGTTGCTGAAAGACCGGCTCGAACTGCAGCTCGCACGAGCGCGGCGCAACCAGACCAGCGGCGCAATCCTGTATCTCGATCTCGACCGATTCAAGGAGATCAACGATGTCTTCGGCCATTCCGTCGGCGACATGGTGCTCACGCAGGCCGCCGCCAGGATCATCAGCGAGGTGCGGGGAAGCGACACCGTTGCCCGGCTGGGCGGCGACGAATTCGTCGTCATCATGCCGGATCACGCGAGCGGTAACGCCTTGCGCATGGTCGCGTCGCGCATACTCACGCGCCTGGCAGAGCCGTTTATCGTTCGCGGTACCAGCCATTTCCTGAGCGCGAGTATCGGCATCGTCGTATTCCCGGACGATGGAGACAGCGTCGAAACGCTGCTGCAGAATGCTGACGCGGCGATGTATCGCGCCAAGGATTCGGGACGCTCACGATTCGAATTCTTCAGCAGGAAACTGAATGCCGAGAGCAGGCGCAAGATAGAGCTCGAGCGCGAACTGCGTACGGCCTTCGATGATCACAAACTCGAGGTTTTCTATCAGCCGCAGTTCAATCTCGCCGACGGCGAGGTCTGGGGTGCGGAGGCGCTGATGCGCTGGCGCAATGGTCCGCAGGGTTTCGTGCCACCGACCGAGTTCATCCAGCTGGCAGAGGATTCCGGTCTGATCGTCGATATGGGCCGCTGGGTCATGGAACAGACCTGCACCGATCTCCGCGCGATCATGGACCTAGGGCTACACCCCGGTTCGATGTCAATCAATGTATCCGCGCGGCAACTGAAGGAAGGCAACTTCGCGAGCGACGTGCTCGACGCCCTGCAGCGCCACAACATTCACCCCGGCTACCTGCAACTCGAGATTACCGAAACGGCCGTGACGCAGAACCGCGATGCCGCGATCAATGCGCTGAACGTGCTGCGCAGGGCCGGCGTGCAGGTGGCGATCGACGACTTCGGCACCGGGTATTCGTCGCTTAGCTACCTGCAGCAGTTACCGTTCGATCTGATCAAGATCGACAAGTCATTCATCGACCAGATCGGCTCGGGCTCGAGCTCGGAGAATATCTGCCGCACCATCATCAAGATGGCCCACGAGCTCGGCAAGAAAGCGATCGCGGAGGGCGTCGAGACGCGCGAGCAGGCCGATTTCCTGCTAAAGAACGGCTGCGATTTCGTGCAGGGTTATTTCTACAGTCATCCGCTGCCACAGAACGAGTTCCACGAGTTCGTCGAAAAGCAGGATTTTCATACGCAGCGGCGCAAGGCGCTGGAAATCGTGTCCTGAAAGAAATGAGGCTAGACCGCAATTTCGATTCCAATGTCGAAATTGCGGTCTGACCCTGTTCTTCTTCAGTCTTCGATGAGGAAGCTGCGGAGCTGATCCGAGCGCGTCGGGTGCCTGAGCTTGCGCAATGCCTTGGCTTCGATCTGCCGGATTCGCTCGCGGGTTACATCGAACTGCTTGCCGACTTCCTCGAGCGTGTGATCGGTATTCATGTCGATGCCGAAACGCATCCTCAAGACCTTTGCTTCGCGCGGCGTCAATCCGGCCAGTACGGAGTGCGTGGTTTCCTTCAGCCCCTCCGAGGTTGCAGAATCGACCGGCGAATGCACGGTCTGATCCTCGATGAAGTCGCCGAGATGCGAGTCCTCGTCGTCGCCGATTGGCGTTTCCATGGAGATCGGCTCCTTTGCGATCTTCAGCACTTTGCGCACCTTGTCGTCCGGCATCTCCATGCGTTCCGCCAGCTCGTCAGGCAACGGCTCGCGACCCATTTCCTGCAGCATCTGGCGGGAAATGCGATTTAGCTTGTTGATGGTTTCGATCATGTGCACCGGGATGCGGATCGTCCGCGCCTGGTCGGCAATCGACCGGGTAATCGCCTGGCGAATCCACCAGGTTGCGTAGGTCGAAAATTTGTACCCGCGACGGTATTCGAACTTGTCGACCGCTTTCATCAGGCCGATATTGCCTTCCTGGATCAGGTCGAGGAACTGCAAGCCGCGATTGGTGTATTTCTTCGCGATGGAGATGACCAGTCGAAGATTGGCTTCCACCATTTCCTTCTTGGCACGCCGCGCCTTGGCCTCGCCGATCGACATCTGCCGGTTGATCTCCTTGATCTCGGCGATCTTGAGATTGGTCAATGTCTCGACGGCGAGCAACTTGCGCTGTGCGCGCAAAACGTCGTCCTTTAATTTTGCCAGGGTCGAGGAATGCTTGCGTTTCGCGCGAATGTGCTTTTCGATCCACTTGAGGTCCGTCTCACTCTTCGGAAAGCTGGCGAGAAAATCCTTCCGCGGCATGCCCGCATCGCGCACGCAGATCTGCATGACCTGCCGCTCCTGGGCACGGATGACCGACACCGACCCACGCAGACCCTTGACGAGCGTGTCGGTCAGTTTGGGCGCGAGCTTCAGCTCCATCAGCCGATCGGCCAGGTCACCCTGGATCTTGATCGTTTTCTTTTCCTTGGTGCCGTATTTCTCGAGCGCCGTCAGCGATCGCTTGTAAAGTCGCTTGATGACCTTGATTCGCGCCGTCACCTCGTCGAGATCGGGACCGGTGTCGACAACGTCATCGTCATCATCATCGTCATCCTTGCTGTCAGACTTGGTGACCGGCGACTTGATCTCGTCCGGCGCATCGAGATCGATGAAACCGACCACGAAATCCTGCATGCGGGTCTCACCAGCGACGACGGCCTCGTACACCTCGAGCAGCTTCTCGACCGTCGGCGGGAAATGCGCCATGTGGTACTTGACCTGGTTCAGGCCGTCTTCGATGCGCTTCGCTATCTCGATCTCGCCCTGCCGCGTCAATAGTTCGACGGTGCCCATTTCCCGCATGTACATGCGGACCGGATCCGTGGTGCGGCCGAATTCGGCGTCGACGCTGGCGAGCGCCGCCTCGGCTTCTTCGGCGGCATCGTCGTCGTCGTTCGAAATCGCCGCGTCGGACATCAGCAGCGACTCTGCGTCCGGCGCTTTCTCGTGCACGGCGATGCCCATGTCGTTGATCATGTTGACGATATCCTCGATCTGTTCAGGATCGACGATGCCACTGGGCAGGTGATCATTGACCTCCGTGTAGGTCAGGTAGCCCTGCTCCTTGCCCTTGGCAATGAGCGCCTTCAACTGCTTGGCCTGCTTGCTACCGCTTTTCGCTGCGCGTTTTTCCGTCAAGGCGAACTGCCCTCCACTTTCAAAATGCAAACACTCAATTATAAGTAATTTGACTACAATCCTTCAAAATTATCCGCCGAATTGAGACCCCCGTCCGAGTTCCCGAAGCTCCCTGCGTTCGGCCTCCGAAAGCGAGTTAAGCCTTTCTTTTTCAATAAGAAAATCCACTCGCTCCCGCTTACCGGCGAGCGCCAGCTGGGCGACGCACTGCGCGAGCTCCGCGGCGATGTCGAAATCCTGCGAATCCGGCAATTCCACCGCGGCCAGCCTGCCGATATGACGGCCTTCCTCGCGGCCTCGCCAGCGCTCGACGAGCCGCGCGGTCGTCATGGTGGGATCGGCTTGCACGGTTTCAATAAGCTCGCGTAACAGATCTGCGCCCGGCTTCGTGACCCCCGTCAACGCGGCGCTGTCGATATGTTGTGCCGCCGCCGGGTCATTCAAGAGGAGCGAGATGGCGCGTCGCACTATAGACGGTTTGCCGGGCTTTGGCCTGGATTGACCTCTCAGTCCGCCGAGGCCACGGCCGGTAGGCCGCGAAGCCGGTTGCGCCTGGTCCGTCTTTAGTATTGCCGCGAGCTTGGCCGCCGGCAGACCCACCGAATCCGACAGCCGCTGAATCAGCAGTTCCTTGTAGACGCCGGCGGGAATCCGGGCAATCAGCGGTTTCGCGAGCTCCGCGAGCCGGGCCCGGCCGTCGACCGTTCCCATGTCGACGCGGCCGGCGAGTTCCTCGACCAGATAGTCGGACAGCGCGAGTCCCTCGGCCATGGCTTGCTCCAATCGGTTCGCCCCGAATTCCTGCACGTAAGTGTCCGGGTCCTGGCCCTCGGGCAGAAAGACAAAACGCACCTGGCGTCCCTCGCGGAGCTGCGGCAGCGCCGTCTCGAGCGCGCGCCAGGCCGCCGCACGCCCGGCGCTATCGCCGTCGAAGCAAAAGTGCACCTCGTCGCAGATCCGAAACAGGCGCCTGAAATGCTCGTCCGTCGTCGCCGTGCCGAGGGTCGCAACGGCGAAATCAATGCCGTGGCGGGCCAGGCCCACGACGTCCATATAGCCTTCGACGATGACGAGGCGGTCGATGTTGCGCAGCGCCTGGCGCGCCTCGTACAGGCCGTAGAGCTCACGCCCCTTGTGAAACAGGACCGTTTCGGGCGAGTTCAGGTATTTCGGTACCTCCTGGTCGAGAACCCGTCCGCCGAAACCGATCGGACGGCCTCGCGCATCGCGGATCGGGAACATGATCCGCCCGCGAAAGCGATCGTAATGACTGCCGCTGTCCTTCTGCACGATCAGGCCGAGCGCGAGCAGGCGATCGATCGCCTGCTTGGACGTGCCGAACTTGTCGAGGAGATGTGTCCAGCCGGCGGGCGCGTAGCCGATGCCGAAGCGCTTCGCCGTTGCGCCGTCGATGCCCCGCGACTTCAGGTACTCCGTCGCCTCGTCGTGGCCACGAAGCTCCTGTTGATAATGTTTTTCGACCCTCTGCATCAGCCCAAAGAGTTCGTCATAGCGGCGAGCCGGTCGCTGGCTTTCTTCCCGCGGCACGTCGATGCCCATCGTCGCGGCGAGGCTCTCGACCGCCTCGACGAATTCCATGTGGTCGTACCTCATCAGGAAACTCAATGCGGTTCCGTGTTCGCCGCATCCGAAGCAATGGTAGAAGCCCTTCGTCGGGCTCACCGTGAATGACGGGGTCTTCTCGTCGTGAAACGGACAAAGGGCCTTGAAGTCGCGACCGGCCTTCTTCAACTGCACGCGACGGCCAACGACTTCCACGATATCGGCGCGGCTGATCAGGTCATCGATGAAATGCTGTGGTATCAAACCGCTCATAGGATGTATAACGCTTGCCCGGCCCCTCCGGGGGTCAGGCTGATCGTATTCAGTTTCTTATTCCGGCGCTGCCGCGGTGCCTGTCCCTAGCATAGCCAAGTTCTTGTTTGATGCCAGTGTCGCCGGCCGCCGACTCGGGCCTACCCCAGTTTTGCTTTGACCTTCGCGCCGGCTGCTGCCATATCGGCGCGGCCCTCGGCTTTCGACTTGATCGCGGCCATGACCTTGCCCATATCGCGAATGCTTGCGGCGCCCGTTTCCGAGATCGCCTCTGCGATCATTGCGTCGAGTTCGGTTTCCGGCATCTGCTCTGGCAGGTAGTCTTCGATCACCGTAATTTCGCGGAGTTCCTTGTCGGCGAGGTCATCGCGGCCCCCTTGCCTGAACTGGCTCACTGAATCGCGTCTCTGCTTGACCATCTTGTTCAGCACGCCCAGGACGTCGGCGTCGCCGAGTTCTTTCCTTTCGTCGACCTCGACCTGCTTGATGGCAGCGAGCATGAGACGCACGACATTGAGCCGGTCCTTGTCGCCGGCCTTCATGGCGGTCTTCATGTCGTCCTGGATCTGGCCCTTCAGCGTCATGGACGGGCGGGTAGGAATGCGCTCAGTAGAGGCGTTTACGCCGGGAGTGTTCGCGGGACATTCGCTTGAGATGCCGCTTGATCGCGGCCGCTTTCTTACGTTTGCGTTCCTGAGTCGGTTTCTCGTAGAACTCGCGGCGACGGAGTTCGGTCAGGATGCCTGCCTTCTCGCAAGCGCGCTTGAAACGCCGCAGGGCGGCGTCGAAATACTCGTTTTCCTTTACACGGACACTCGGCATACAAAAACAATCATCGCTCAGATACAAATAAACCCGGGCTCGGCCGGGACTGGACTGCGCATATTATCGGCAGAGACCGTAATTTGCAAAGCCAAAAACCCGAATTTTGGCCGAAATTTCAAGCGCTGCGGTATGATCCGCCGCCTATGATCGTACTGGGACTCGAAACGAGTTGCGACGAAACCGGGGTGGCGCTGTTCGATACCGAGCGCGGGCTCATTCAGCACGCGCTCCACAGCCAGGTCGAGCTCCACGCCGCCTTTGGTGGCGTCGTACCGGAAATCGCGTCGCGCGACCACGTGCGCCGGCTGTTGCCGCTGATCCGGGACGTGCTCGACCGGGCCGGGGTCGAACGGACGCATGCCGTCGCCTATACCGCCGGCCCGGGTCTCGTCGGCGCGCTCATGGTCGGCGGCGGCATGGCCACCGGGCTCGGGTTGGCCTGGGGCTGCCCGGTCGTTCCGATACATCACATGGAGGGCCACCTGCTGTCCCCGATGCTCGAGGATGAGCCGCCCGCCTTTCCGTTCCTGGCGCTGCTGGTGTCCGGCGGGCATACGATGCTCGTTTCGGTCGCAGGGCTCGGCCGGTACACGGTGCTGGGCAGCACGCTCGATGACGCGGTCGGGGAGGCGTTCGACAAGACCGCGAAGCTCATCGGTCTGCCGTATCCGGGTGGGCCCGCGCTTGCGGCGCTGGCCACGACCGGCAACGACGAGGCCTACGATTTTCCGCGCCCGATGCAGAACCGGGAGGGGTTCGATTTCAGCTTCAGCGGTTTGAAGACCGCCGTGATGCTCAAGGTCCGCGAAGCCGCGACCAATGGCACGCTCGACGGCTCGCGGGCAGACATCGCCGCGTCATTCGAACGTGCCGCCGTGGAAAGCCTCGTCGGCCGGACGCTGAAAGCCGCGCACAGCATCGATGCGGAGCGCGTCGTCGTCGCCGGCGGTGTCGGTGCGAACAAACGCCTGCGTGAACGCCTGTCGGCGGAATTCGTCGGCCGGGTCTACTACCCGCGACATGAATACTGCACCGACAACGGCGCGATGATCGCGCTTGCCGGCGCGCTGCGACTCGCCGACGCGACGCCTGCGGAAACGATCCGCGCCGTGGCGCGCTGGCCGCTCGATTCGCTCGCGCCGCCGAAGGGCCAACGGGCATGAGTAACGGCAGGCCCGGCACGGGCGATACGATTTTTCTTCACGAACTCGTGGTGGAAACGACCATTGGTATCTGGGAGTGGGAGCGCAGAATCCGCCAGAAGGTCAGTATTGACCTGGAGATGGGCGCCGATATCAGAGGTGCGGCGCAAAAAGACACCGTCGATGCGACCCTGAACTACAAGGCCGTTGCCAAAAAGGTGCAGCAGTTCGTCAGTGAATCGGAATTTCAGCTGATCGAAACGCTGGCTGAAAAAGTCGCCCAACTCATTCTCGAGGAATTCGAGGTGCCGTGGGTCCGGGTACGCGCCAGCAAGCCCAAAGCCATCAGTGGGGCAAACGATGTCGGCGTGCTGATATTCCGGGCCAGGGAATAATGGCGCTCGCTTATCTCGGCCTGGGAAGCAACCTCGATGCCGAGAACAACATGCGGCTGGCATTGCGGGAAATACGTGAACGATTCGTGCTGCTCGACGTTTCTCCCGTTTATCGAAGCAAGGCGCTGGGATTTGAAGGCGCCGACTTCCTGAACGCCGCCGCGATTATCGAGACGGAGCTATCGCCGAAGGAATTGTGCAGCGAGCTGGAACGGATCCACGAACTGGCAGGGCGACGGCGACGCCCGAACAAGTTCATCGCGCGAACCCTGGATATCGATCTGCTGCTCTACGATCGGATCGTTGCCGAAGAAGAGGGCATCAGACTGCCGAGGTCGGACGTGTTGCAATACAGTTTCGTACTGAAGCCGCTTGCCGACATAGCGCCGGACTACATTCACCCCGTGTCCGGAAAGACGATCCGCGATCACTGGCGCGAATTCGACGCCGCCAGCCATCCTCTGACGAAAGTCGACATCTCGCTATAGCAGGTATCGGATCATAGGACCGGGGTCACAGTCGGGCTCTGACCCGACCTACCAGCCTGCGGAGCGACCGCCGTCGATAGCGATGATCTGCCCGGTGGTATAGGTTGCGTCGCGAATCAGGAACAGGACGGCATTCGCGATATCCAACGGTTCGCCTGCGCGCCCCAGTGGAATCTCGTCGATAATTTTTCGCTTGATTTCGTCGGTCATGCCATGCTCGGGCCAGATGATGGCGCCGGGTGACACGCCATTGACGCGAACGTCGGGCGCGAGGTCGCGTGCCAGGGACCGCGTCAGCATCGCGAGTCCCGCCTTGGCCGCGCCGTACACGGCGTGGTCTTTCAGGGGCTTCCTGGCGTGAATATCGACGATATTGACGATCGTGCCACGGCTTTTTCGCAGGTGTGGGATTGCCGCCTGCGATAGAAAGAGCGGGGCTTTCAAGTTGCTGTCGACGAGATCGGCCCAGGTATCCTCCGTAATCGAGCCAAGCGGCGTCGGGTAGAAGGACGATGCGTTGTTGACCAGAATGTGAAGCCCGCCGGCCCATGTCGCGACGGCCTCGACCAGGGACGCCGGAGCACCTGTTTCGGTCAGGTCGCACTTGAACGTATTTGCCGAGCCCTCGCGCCGTTCATTGAGTTTTGCGCATAATGCGAGCGCTTCCGTCTCGGAGCTACGATAGTGAATCGCAACCGTGGCACCATGGTCGTGCAACGAGTCGACAATCGTGGCGCCGATACGCCTCGCGGCGCCTGTGACGAGGGCGATTTTCCTTTCAAGCGAATTCGTGCTCGATCGCGACATGCAAATGAATAGAAATCAGCTGCCCGGGGCCTTACATTGTCGCCATTCTTGGAAACAAGTGAACTGAATGCAACCTGAGCACGCCACAGCACGCACGCTGCCTCAACCTGATGCGGCCTCGGCCGAACACAGCCGACAGGTCGGCGAGCATATCCTCAAGCGCATCGCCGAGGCGGGCGGCAGCATCAGCTTTGCCGAGTTCATGCAGTTTGCGCTGTATGCGCCGGGCCTCGGCTACTACGTCGCCGGCGCGAGGAAGTTCGGCGCAGGCGGGGATTTCGTGACTGCGCCGGAACTCTCGCCGCTCTTCGGCCGGGTGATCGCGAGGCAGGCCGCAGAGGTTCTGCACGGGATTGACGGCGGACAGATCTTCGAGCTCGGGGCCGGCAGCGGCGCACTGGCGGCGACCGTATTAGAAAGACTCGACCGCATGAACGCGTTGCCCGATCGCTACCGTATTCTCGAGGTTTCGCCCGACCTTCGCCAGCGCCAGCAGCAGCTTATCGAAAGAGAAATCCCGCAACATGCGGCACGGGTCGAATGGCTGGCAGGACTACCCGAAGAGTTTGCCGGGGTGATCATTGCAAACGAGGTCGCCGATGCGCTACCGGTCGAACGTTTTCGCAAGCTCGACGGCGTCACGCAACAAGCCAGGGTCGCGGCGGCCGAGCATGGTTTTCGCTGGCATTTCGATTCAGCACCCGCAATGCTCGCCGATGCCGTAACCGAAATAGAAGAGAGCATCGGGAGGCGGTTCCCCGATGGCTATTGCTCCGAAATCTGTCTTGCGTTGCGACCGTGGATGCGCGACCTCGTCGCATGCCTGCACACCGGCTTGATAATTCTGTTCGACTACGGCGTCACGCGCCAGGAATACTATGCGCCCGATCGTCATGATGGCTGGCTGAAGTGCCACTACCGGCATCATGTACACGACGATCCCCTGATCCTTCCCGGCATACAGGACGTGACGGCTTCCGTGGACTTTTCGGCACTGGCGGACGTTGCAGATTCGGCCGGCGCGAAGATAGGCGGATTCGTGTCACAAGCCCACTTTCTGCTGAACGGCGGACTGCAGGAAGAGTTCGAAGATTTCGCATCCCGCCCGGTGAAAGAGCAGTTCGAATTGTCGCGACAGGTCAAATTACTTACCCTGCCCGGCGAAATGGGTGAGCACGTCAAATGCATTGGACTAAGCCGTGGCGCCATTGCGGTTCCGTCGGCGTTCCGCGAGTACGACCGGATCCACACCCTCTGATGAAGAGTAAAGGGAACGATGCATGACCTGGTTGCAGATCATCGTGCTGGCGGTGGTGCAGGGCCTGACGGAATTTCTGCCGATTTCGAGCTCCGGGCACCTGATCCTCGTGCCGGCGTTACTCCAATGGTCGGACCAGGGACTGGCGTTCGATATCGCCGTCCATTTCGGCTCACTGGCGGCAGTGCTCGTATTTTTTCGCAATGATTTTGCGGGCCTCGTGCACGGCATCGGTGACGTCCTGTCGGGATCTGCCGATTCGCTGCAGGCCCGCATGGCCTGGTGCATCGGCGTCGGCACGATTCCGGCAGCATTGTCGGGCCTTTTGCTCGCAAGCTGGATCGCGACCAATTTGCGCAGCCCACTGGTCGTGGTGCTGACATTGAGCGTCTATGGCGTATTGATGGCGCTGGCCGATCGATATGCACCGCGGGCCCGGAATATCTCCGAGATTCGCGTCACGGATGCCCTTATTATCGGCCTTGCACAGGCACTGGCGCTGGTGCCGGGTACCTCCCGATCCGGGGTCACGATCACGGCGGCACGGCTGCTGGGCATCCGCAGGCAGGATGCGGCGCGCTTCTCGTTTGTGCTCGCGGCACCGGTCATCCTGATCGCGACGATTTACGAAGGAGTGATACTCGTCACGGGTAATTTCGAGGTCGCATGGGAAAATCTGGCCGTGGCGGCTCTCGTTTCCGGTATTGTTGCCTACCTGAGCATTGACTTTTTCATGCGTTTCTTCAGTGCCCTGGGCTTGCTGCCTTTCGCGATTTACAGGCTGATACTTGCGGGCGTGATTTTGTATGTCCTTTATTAGGCGAATCCTGAGTCTGGCTCTCGCATGCCTCGCCATCGCGGGCGAGGCGCTTGCAGCCGACTACGTGCTCGGCATCGGTGCTGCCGCGGATACCGGGGATGCCTTTGCTGCAACTGTTTTCGGTGATCTCGAACTCGGCGAAGACACATGGATATCCGCGACCTACGGTTCGACTGAAACCGACGTCCTGGTCGGCGGATTCCGGACCGATTTCTACGATATCGGTATCGACCACTATTTCGAACCCTTCGGCTTGAGCCTGAGCGGGGCTTACTGGGGTGATTCAGATCTTCTCGACTCAGTCGACATACGGGCGTCGCTTTATTACCGCGACGATATCGCGTCATTTTCCGCAGATTACGAGCGCCGCAATTTCGACTTTGTCTTCGAGACACTATTCACTCGTGAACGCCGGCAGGTCGAGTTTCACGCGGACGGCTGGGGGATGACGAACCGGGTTCAGTTCAACGACCGGCTTACCTTCAGATTGAGCGGCATGCATTACGAATACTCCCGGAGAATCCGCATCGACCCCAATATCGACGTGCTGCGCTTCCTGTCTGCGTCACGACTGAGCCTGATCAACAGCCTGATCGACTATCGCATCAATGCCGGGTTCGAGTATCGCTTCGGCCTGCGCAGCGTGGATATATCCGCGGGTACCTGGAAGACCGCGGTGGACCAAAGCAAGATCGATTCGTACTCGATCGGACTTCTGACACCATTGACCGACCGCACCGATGTCGAGTTTCGCCTGTCCTTCGACAATTCCGAAAACTTCGGTCGAACGACGGCGCTCACCGCCTACCTGTATTATTTCGGTGGTTCCTGATCTTTGCTGAGCGCAGCAATCGCGCGCTTGCGGCGAGCATCGACCTCATTGCCGATCCGTTCCCCATTTAAGTCGTCGCCGGTCAGATCGGAGGTATCGATCTGGCTTGCTGCATCTGCCGCGCTGCGAAAGTACTCGGCCTGCGGGTATGCGCGTGCCTCGAAGCCCGTCCGGCCACGCGAGTCGGCCTCGCAAACCAAAAGAAATTTCTCGAACCTGTCGCGGCGCCGAAAGGCGTCGACCCGATTCAGCACCTTGAGCACCGTCTCCGGGCGCAATTCGAAGGCCCGGTGCGTGTGGGCGTGGAACTCGGCGGCCAGACAAGCGAGCTCACGGAAGGTCGCCGGAACCTTGAGGCGCTTCGACATGCTCTTGACGAGGAGGACGCTGCGCGCCTCATGTCCCGTGTGCTGGGGCAGAATGTCTTTCGGCGTTGTCGCTTTGCCGAGGTCGTGAACGAGTGCCGCGAAGCGAACGTCGGCCCCATCCGACAATTTCGCGGCCTGTTCGAGGACCATGAGCGCATGGATTCCGCAGTCGATCTCCGGGTGCCATTTCTCGGGCTGGGGAACGCCGAACAGGGCGTCGATCTCCGGAAAAACGACGGCAAGCGCGCCGCAGTCTCGCAGTACCTCGAAATACACCCGCGGGTCGGGTCCGGACAGCGCGGCTTCGGTTTCCTTCCACACGCGTTCGGGTACCAGTGTGTCCGCCTCGCCTTCCTCGACCATCCGCTTCATCAGAGCCATGGTTTCGTCGGCAATATCGAAACCCATCGACTTGAAGCGAGCAGCAAACTTCGCAACGCGCAGAATACGCACCGGGTCTTCCGCGAATGCACCCGACACATGCCGCAGTGTTCTCGATTGAATGTCGTCCCGGCCGTGCCACGGGTCGACCAGCCGTCCCTCCGCATCTTGCGCCATCGCATTGACCGTCAGGTCCCTGCGCTTCAAATCCTCCTCGATCGTGACATCGGGCGAGGTGTGAAAGGCGAACCCGTGGTATCCGGGGCCGGTTTTTCTCTCGGTGCGCGCGAGCGCATATTCCTCATTGGTTTCGGGATGCAGAAACACCGGGAATTCGGTGCCGACAGGTTTATAACCGAGACCGATGAGTTCATCCGGCGTCGCACCCACGACGCACCAGTCCCGCTCTTTGACAGGCAAGCCGAGCTGTTCGTCCCGAACGGCGCCGCCGACAAGGTAAACTTCCATGCGGCGATTCTATCTTGCATGGAGTCAGAATGTCGTTCTGCGCATCGCCCGGAAAAAGCGGCGTGCTTCGATTAGTCGTCTTAACCGGACTCGTCCTGGCTGCAACGCAGCTCGCGGGTTGCTATTACATGCAGGCGATTCGGGGCCACTACGAAATCATGAACAAGCGGCAGCCGATCTCGGAAATCATCGCCGACAACAATTCCCCGGACGAACTCCGGGATCGGCTGCTGATCGTCCAGGAAGCCAGAACTTTCGCGGTCGAACAACTGATGCTCGCCGACAATGACAGTTATCGGTCATACGCGGATCTGGGAAGGGAATACGTCGTCTGGAATGTATTCGCTGCACCCGAATTCTCGCTAGAGCCCAAGACATGGTGTTTTCCCGTGGCCGGTTGCGTTGCATACCGTGGCTACTTCGCGGAAGAGGCGGCCCGCAAGAAAGCCGACCGCCTGAACGCGCATGGATATGATGTCGCCGTCGGCGGCGCATCGGCGTATTCGACGCTTGGCAGATTCGATGACCCGGTGTTGAATACGATGATGCGTTGGTCGGACGTACAACTCGTCGCCACGATCTTTCACGAGCTTGCGCACCAGAAGTTGTATGTCAAAGGCGATACCGCGTTCAATGAATCGTTTGCTACCGCAGTAGCAGATATCGGCATCATGCGGTGGCTCGAAGCGCGCAATGATCATGCGCAGATTGCCGGGTTCAGGAGCAACCGGGAATTGCGACGATCGGTAATGACGCTCGTCGACGAGGCAAAGGTGGCGCTCGATCGCCTGTACGCGTCCGACCTGGACGTCGACGAAAAGCGAGCGCGAAAGCGGGCACTCCTCGAGGAACTGTCGGCGAACGGCGCCCGGCTGATCGAAAACAGCGGGAGTGGCGCGAACAACTGGCTGGCGGCGCCATTAAACAACGCCCGGTTGGTTTCGCTCGGCCTGTACGAAGGCTATCAGGAAGCGTTCGAACGCTTATACCGCGATTGCCAGGAGGAACTCGACTGTTTCTATGCGGAGTCCTCCAGGCTGGCGAACCTCGATCCGGCAACACGCAGCCTGAGCCTGGGAAGCGTCGCGGACTAGTCCACGTTGGCGACGGACCCCGCTTTAGGGGCGATATTGCCGAGAGCCGCCGAGAGGCGCATTGCCTGGCCGCTTAGCCGCCACTGGAAAATCGTTTCGGCGGTCAAAACGCGTCGCACGTAATCGCGGGTTTCGTCAAACGGAATGTTTTCGATCCAGATACGCGCGTCGATTGCTCCGGTTGCCGGCAGCCATTCATCGACATTCAGCGGACCGGCGTTGTATGCCGCGGTCGCGAGTACGCGGTTCTCGTCGAATCGCTCCAGCAGTTTCTTGAGGTAAATCGTGCCGAGCCTGATATTCACGATCCTGTCCGTGAGGGTCGCGGAGCCGTGGTACGGCTCATTAACTTCGCGGGCGATGCGCCTGGCGGTTCCGGGCAGGATCTGCATGATTCCTATCGCGCCGGCTGCCGAGCGAATGTCGCGCATGAACAGGCTTTCGCTTCGTGCTATGCCGTAGACCCAGCTGTCGCGTATTCCTGCATCGCGCGCGAATTGCTCGAAATCCTCGCGCCATGGCAGCGGATAGCGGATCTCCAGGTCGTCAAATTGGCGGATCATCGAGGCAGTCGCGATAGCTCGCGAATGCCAGCCCCAACGATGTGAGAGTATTGCCGCCTGTGTCTGTTCTGCGACGCTCATTTCGCTGATGGCGACGTCCCACTCGGCACGGCCACGTCCCTCGAGCCCGACATAAAAAAGTTCCCTGGCGCGATTCAGGGCCGGGCTCTCGAGGAGCTTTTCCGCCAGAGAGTCATCCGCGACCAGCCGGCTGTGAGAGAACGTATACTCAGAGTCGATCGCATCGGAGGCAAGGAAGCCGTAGTAGCTGCGCGTCGACGACAGCGACCGGAGCGTGTCGTTTGCCGATTCTTCCCGGCCCAAATGCTTGAGCGCTATCGCTTCCCAGTATTGCCATTCCTCGCTGGTGCGTTCCTCCTCGGGCAGTGATGCGATCGATCGAGCGACCATGTGCCAGTCCTCGAGACGCAGGCCGGTGCGGATCCTCCAGCGCCGAACTTCCGCATCCTGGGCGTCGGGCGGCAGGTCGAAAAGCAGGGACTTGGCCTCTGGCAGCTGGCGACGGGCTGCCCAAAGTGCGATATGCCGAGAGACCTCATGGCGTTCGTCGTCCGCGAATTCGTATTCGTCCTTGAGCTCAGACCATTGTTCCGCTGCAAGCAACGGATCGCTGAACGCGATGCGCTGGAGTGCGTAAATTAATTGCGCGCGCGATGTTTGGTCGTTACCGCGGTCTCGGCGCGTGCGCACAAACTGCAGTGAATCATCTCGCGCCTTGAGCCAGTGATCCGCCTCGATTGCATAGCTTTCGGCCAGGGGTTGCGACAGGTAACGCGCGAGGGAGAAGCGCTTCGCAGCCACGGCCAGGGCGAAGCGGTTTTCGAAATACTCATCGCTCAGTACATTGTTTGCACGCAAGTGGGCGAAGACCGGATCACATTCATCGGCCTGGCTCTTGCCGGTCAGCCACAGCTTGAGGGCGCGATCGATCGTGTTGTCTGCACGCCCTTCGAGGATTTCTGCATGCGACGCCAGGCAGTCGAGCTTGGCGATACCGAGATCGTGGTAATACTGACGATAAATGTTCAAGAACTCCGCATGATGCCCGGCGTCCATCAGATGCAGCGAATACTCGTAGCGCAATTCGCGAGCCGGTTTCAGCGTGCCGTATTCGTCGAGAAAAGCCTCGATTTCTGCGTGATCTATGGTATCGACGCGAGCTTTGAGGTAGCTGGCCCTGAGATCGGGCCAGAGCACGTAGTCCTTGAGGAGTGGTTCGTATTTCCGGACCGGCGCCCAATTACCGCGTTCCGCTTCCGCATAGACTTCGCGAAACGCGACGCGTTGCGCCTCGATGTCAGCGGTTTCGGCCGTGAACGCAGGCGTCCCGGCCGCCACGACACCGATTATGACAGCACGCAACGTCCACGTTGTGGTCATCGCCTTCAGCGAATCTGCAGCATGAGAGAACGGTCGCCACGCTGTACCAGGAGAAACAGGATTCTGTTGGTGCTCGCAATCGCACTCATCTGTTGCAGGTTCTGAACCTGCTGACGGTTGACGGCAATGATGACATCGCCCGCCCGCAGGCCGCGCTGAGCTGCCGGGCTGCCGGGATCGACCTCGATCACCTCGACGCCCGTGGTACTGCTCGTCGACGCGCTCGCAAATCGCGCGCCCTCCAATCCGGGGTGAATGTCGGCACCGCTGGCCTCGGTGGTCAGCCGCTGGCCGAGCGTCGCCTTGACCCTGCGCGTCCTGCCGTCGCGCACGAATTCGATATCGACCACTTCGCCGGATCTTTTCAGGCCGATGGCGTTTCTGAGCTCGTTGCCGGTATTGATCTTTTTATCATTGACCCGGACGATGATGTCGTCCACCTGCAGTCCGGCGCTCTCGGCCGCGGATCCGGGTTCGACGGCCGACACGAGCGCGCCGCTATCGACTTCGGCGCCGAGTGCTTTTGCGCTTTCCGCATCGATGGTCTGAATGGAGACGCCGAGCAGCCCGCGGCGCACCTCCCCGAAATCGAGAATCTGGTTCATGATCGAACGCGCGATTTCCGACGGTACGGCAAAACCGATGCCGACGTTTCCGCCGGTGCGGCTGACGATTGCCGAGTTGATGCCGACGAGTTCTCCGCGCATGTTCACGAGCGCACCCCCCGAATTACCCGGGTTGATGGAGGCATCCGTCTGGATGAAATCCTCGTAGCCGTCGCGGCTGATACCGGTACGGCCTAATGCGCTGACTATTCCGGAGGTAACGGTGTGGCCCAGTCCAAACGGATTACCGATTGCGATCACGAAATCGCCGACTTCGACCTGGTCGGAATCGCCGATCGGCAGGTCGACGAGATTGTTCTGTTGGACTTTCAGCACGGCGATGTCGGTCGCGGCGTCAGAGCCGATGACTTCCGCATCGAGCGTCATCGCGTTAAGTAGTGAAACCTGAATCTTGTCGGCGCCCTCGACGACGTGATGATTGGTCAGGATATATCCGTTCTTGGCGTCGACGATGACACCCGATCCTGCACTCGCGACCTCGCGCGAGCCGCCGTCGAAGTCCGGCAGGCCGAAGAAACGCCTGAACATTTCATCGCCATAAGGCGAACGCGATTGGACTGTCTGGCTGACGCGGATATTGACGACCGCGGGCGCCACCTGCTTCACCAGGGGCGCGAGGCTCGGCAATGGCTGCCCGTCTACGCTGTCGGGCAGCGCGGCCGATCCCGACACGGCGATAAACACGAGCAGGGCTGACCAGATCAGGCGATACGTTTTGCTCATGGCTTGAAATTCCTCATTAAATCGGTTTCCCAGGCCGCGAAAGCGATCGGGTTCGCGGGTGTGCTGGTGGTTCATTTTGCACCGGCTCCGCTGAACGGCCAGTGAACCAAAGCCCAAAGCATAGCCTGTCTGGCTGAGGACACGGCGAGAACCACAAAAGTTCCGTGACCATCGCAACGATACGGCGTCCGGCATCCCGGAAGATGCCGGACGCTCATCCTTCGTCGCAGAATTGCTTATTCGGATTGTACGGTAATTCTTCGCGCCGCGACTTCGGGCTGCTTCGGAATAATCACCTCGAGAATCCCGTTATTGCTCTTGGCAGAAATCTTATCTGCATTGGCCGAATCGGGCAGGTTGAATCGCCGGTAAAACTTGCCGACGACCCTTTCGACCCGCCGCATGCCCTGCGTCTCCTCGGTCTTCTCGTCACGGCGTTCGCCGGATACCGTCAGCATGCCGTTTTCCATGTTGACGTTGATGTCCTCGGGCTTTACGCCGGGCACGTCGGCGCGCAATACGAAGCGATCCTTCTCTTCGACGATATCGACAGCGGGCACCCAGTCGGCGACGGTTGCGCCATCGTTGTCAGACTGTGCCAGGCCGAAACGACGACCGGCAATCTGGTCGAGATCTCGATGCAGGATATCGATCAGGCCCCACGGTTCAAATCTCGTAATATTCATTTGTCACTCCTTATTCAACGAAATTCTTCGCGATAACAGGCGTCGTGAGGGACGCTCCGAAACTCTGAATTGCGAGCTTAAATTGGGCCGTCACGTGTCTTTTCAAGGCGCGCAAGATCACGATGAACAACCCCGGATGCAGGGTGTTCTTGCACCTGTGCAAGGCCACTATATGTTGTGCCAAAGCAAAACCCCGGAGGCATTATTTTTTTCGTCAATAAATTAAAGCACTTACTTGAATTTATCTCATAATTTATTGTTTTATATAAAGTTAGTCTCCAGGAAAAAAAACACGCCGGGCCTTGACAGTCGACGCCTCCAGGCATAATCTTGACTCCTAGCCGGCACAAGATCTTGTGCTTGCCATAACGAAGATCAGCAGCCTTTTTGGGCACTCGCCGCTTGAAAAATGCAAAGTGGCGAGCGGGGAACATTTCACTCTTGAACGAGGGTGGACTGCCACTGAAATTGGGGAAATTGCGGTCCCAAAAGGATTAGGGGTAAAGGACAAGATGAAGTCCGCGGTACATCTCGACGCTCATTCCGTCGCAGACTTGGGCCTGCAACCAGCGTCGCTGGACATCTGGAACGCCAAATACCGACTGACCGCAAAGGATGGCACGCATATCGATCTGGCCATCGATGAGACCTACCAGCGGGTCGCGAGAGCGCTGGCCGACGTCGAGGCCGAAGAGCTGCGCGACCAATGTTACGAGCAGTTCCTGTGGGCGCTCCGGAACGGTGCCATCCCCGCGGGCCGGATCATTTCCAACGCCGGGGCGCAGGAGCACAAGCCGGCGACCTCGACGATCAATTGCACCGTCTCGGGAACCGTCGCCGACTCGATGGACAACATTCTCAACAAGGTGCACGAGGCCGGGCTGACGCTCAAAGCCGGGTGCGGGATAGGCTACGAATTTTCGACCTTGCGCCCCAAAGGCGCATACGTCACCGGCGCCGGCGCCTACACCTCCGGGCCGCTGTCGTTCATGGATATATACGACAAGATGTGTTTCACGGTGTCCTCGGCCGGCGGTCGACGCGGCGCCCAGATGGGCACGTTCGACATCGGTCACCCGGATGTCATGGATTTCATTCGCGCCAAGCGTGAGGATGGCCGGCTCAGGCAGTTCAACCTGTCGCTGCTGATCACCGAGGAGTTCATGCAGGCCGTCAAGGACGATGCTGACTGGCAGCTCGCATTTCCTGTGACACCGCGCGAGGTCGAACAAGACAGGCTCGACATCAACGACACGAGCCTGTTCGTATGGCGCGAGTGGCCGGAGCCGGAAAACTACGTTCGTAGCGAGGCAGGCCTGGTAGCCTGCAAGATTTACAAGAGCATGCCTGCGCGCAGGATGTGGGACCTGATCATGGCGTCGACCTACGATTTCGCGGAGCCCGGCTTCGTGCTGATCGACAAGGTCAATGAGATGAACAACAACTGGTTTGTCGAGAACATTCGGGCGACCAATCCCTGCGGTGAACAGCCGTTGCCGCCATATGGTTCCTGCCTGCTGGGCTCGGTCAATCTGACCAAGTTCGTCGTCGATGCGTTCACCGAAAAAGCCAGGTTCGACTGGGACGAATTCCGCAAGGTCGTCAAGGTGTTTACGCGCATGCTCGACAATGTCGTCGAAATCAATGGCCTGCCGCTGCCGCGGCAGCGCGATGAGATCAATCGCAAACGCCGCCACGGTATGGGGTTCCTCGGCCTCGGTTCGACCATTTCCATGTTGCGCATGAAATACGGTGATGCCGATTCCATCCGCTTCACCGAAGAGATTGCCAAACAACTGGCGCTGGCCGGTTGGGAAGCGGCCCTGGAGCTGGCCAAGGAAAAGGGACCGGCACCGATCATGAACGAGGATTTCGAAGTAACCCGGGAAATGCTCGCCAAGCGACCGGAAATGGCGGCCGACGGCTACAAGATCGGCGACCGCGTGCCGGGCCGTATTCTGCACAGCCGGTACAGCCGCTACATGCAACGGATCGCTACGGAAGCACCGCAGCTGGTTGCGGAACTGGCAAAGGTCGGCGCCAGGTTTACACATCACAGCTCGATCGCGCCGACCGGTACCATATCCCTGTCACTTGCCAACAATGCAAGCAATGGCATCGAGCCGAGTTTTGCACATCACTATTTCCGCAATGTCATTCGCGAAGGAAAGAAGTCCAAGGAGAAAGTGGACGTTTTCTCCTTCGAATTGCTGGCATATCGCCAGCTGGTCAATCGGAATGCCATGCCGGCGGCGCGCGATGCAGGCGATTCAGACGACGACGCGCTTCCCGATTATTTCATCACGGCGGAGGACATTACGCCCAACGCGCATGTCGATATTCAGGCTGCGGCGCAGAAATGGATCGACTCCTCGATTTCGAAGACAGCGAATGTGCCGACAGACTATCCGTATGAGGACTTCAAGAATATCTACCTGTACGCATACGAACAGGGCCTGAAGGGTTGCACGACGTTCCGCTTCAATCCGGAAGCATTCCAGGGTGTGCTGGTCAAGGAACAAGACCTGAAAAAGACTGTCTATTCGTTCACTCTCGAGGACGGCACGGAAATACAACTCAAGGGTGACGAGGAGATCGAATACGACGGTGAGGTGCACACGGCGGCGAATCTGTTCGACGCGTTAAAGGAAGGCTACTACGGCAAGTTCTAGGGTTTCAAAGAAATGAGCAGGATGAAGATCGACAAGAAAATAGTCGGCTATTCAGTGAGACAACAGGAAGGCGCGAAAGTCGAACCACCGCGCCAGGAATTTCGACGTGAATCGACGGATGGCGGTGCCGAAGTCATCAGGATGCACGAGAAACTCGAGCGTCCTGAAATGCTTGTCGGATCCACTTACAAGGTAAAGACGCCCGTTTCCGATCATGCGATGTATGTCACGATCAATGACATCATACTGAATGAAGGTACCGAGCACGAGAAACGCCGGCCGTTTGAGATATTCATCAACTCCAAGAATCTGGACCACTACCAGTGGATCGTTGCGCTAACCAGGATCATTTCGGCCGTATTCCGCAAGGGGGGCGACGTCACGTTCCTCGCCGATGAATTAAAAGCAGTATTTGATCCACGCGGCGGCTACTGGAAACCCGGTGGCAAGTTCATGCCGTCGATCATTGCCGAACTCGGATACATCGTGGAAAAGCACCTCGTATCGATCGGTCTTCTCAAGAAAACCGAACTCGACGAAGAGCAGAAGAAACTGCTGGAAGACAAAAGGGCGGAATTCGAAGCCAGCACCAGACAGCAGGATGCTTTTTCCAAGCCGGAATATCCCGAGGGCGCTCAGCTCTGCAGCCGCTGTAATACCGCAGCGGTTGTCATGATGGACGGGTGCAGGACTTGTCTGTCCTGCGGCGACAGTAAGTGCGGTTGAGAAGCGATCGCGGCTAAAGCCGCCTCCACCACGATACCCGATATGTGGGAGCGGCTTTAGCCGCGATTCGTTACGCGGCTGTAGTACTATCTCGCCGTGACCCTGTCGATTCCTGATTTTTCCACCGCCGCGATCGTCGTGGTAGGTGACGTCATGCTGGACCGCTACCTGTTCGGTGGCACGCGCCGCATTTCGCCGGAAGCGCCGGTGCCAGTCGTGCACGTTCGCGAAACCGAGAGCAGAGCCGGCGGCGCGGCCAATGTCGCGGTCAACCTCGTCAGTCTCGGGGTCGACACGACACTCATCGGCGTAGTCGGGGAGGACGAGGAAGCGGCCGATCTGCGCGCGGTTCTCGAAGAGAAAGAAATCCGCTGCCGCTTCGAGGCGGTCAGAAATTGGCCGACGACGACCAAGACACGCGTACAAAGTCGGGGCCAGCAGCTGATCCGGCTCGACAGAGAAGAGCCGGGCACGACCGGCAGCGACGCCCTGACCGGACTCCTTAAAAAAGAAATAAAGACGGCGACCGCGGTGATTCTGTCGGACTATGCGAAAGGTGCGCTTGCCAGAGTTTCGGACATGATCCGGCTGTGCCGCCGTGCAAATATACCCGTGTTCGTCGACCCGAAGGGATCCTCGTTCGACAAGTACCGGAGTGCCACGGTCTTGACCCCCAACCAGACGGAATTCGAGTCGATCGTCGGGGTGTGCGCAAGCGATGACGAGCTCGTCGAGCGTGCCAGGCAAATGATCTCTGAATTCGATTTGGTTGCGCTGCTGATCACGCGTAGCGAGAGAGGCATGCTGCTCGTCGAGGCGTCTGATGAACCGGTCTTTCTGTCTACGCGGGCGCGTGAAGTTTTCGATGTGACCGGTGCCGGCGACACGGCCATCGCCGTGTTTGCCGCCGCGCTTGCGAGCGGAGAATCGCTCAGGAATGCGGCCGCGTTGTCCAATCTTGCCGCGGGACTCGTCGTGCGCAAGCTGGGCGTCGCTTCCGTCACTCCGTCGGAAATGCGCGCAGCCTTGCATCAACGCGGGCAGGGCGGTCGTGGCCTCGTTACTGAAGACGAGCTCGCTCTTCTCGTCAGTGAAGCCAAACAGCGGAAGGAAACGATTGTCATGACCAACGGCTGTTTCGACATTCTGCATGCTGGCCACGTGGCTTATCTCGAAGAAGCCAAGAGTCTGGGCGATCGCTTGATCGTCGCCGTCAATGACGACGAATCCGTCACACGGCTGAAGGGCGATGGTCGACCTGTAAATGCGTTACAGGACCGTATGGCGGTATTGGCCGGACTGGCGGCAGTCGACTGGGTCGTACCGTTTTCGGAAGATACGCCCGCACGGTTGATACGAAAAGTATTACCGGACGTGCTCGTCAAAGGCGGCGATTACAGTCCTGAAGACATTGCCGGGGCGAAAGACATATTGAAGAACGGCGGCGAGGTTCGCGTGCTCGCATTTCGTAAGGGTCACTCGTCCAGCAACATCATTGAAAAGCTTCGCGGTTGATGATCCGTTGCCCCGCTCCGGCGCTTCGATCTGCTGAATCGGACAGTGACCGATGCGTTTTGCCTATGCTTTAGTCACGTACCTCCTGGTGCCGGTGTATGCCTTCTACTGGCTCGCTCGCGGCCTCGGTAACCGCGGCTACCGGGACCGCTTCGGCCAGCGATTCGGTTTCGGCTATCCGCAAATGCCGGGCGGCAGCATCTGGATCCACGCAGTTTCCGTTGGCGAGGTTCAGGCATCGGTGCCGTTGGTGAAGGCCCTTTCGCGAAAGTTTCCCGACAGGAAGCTGCTCGTGACGACGGTTACGCCGACCGGCGCCGAAAGGGTCAGGGTCCTTTTAGGTGACTCGGTCGAACATTGCTTCATCCCGTTTGAGACCCCGTTCGCCGTAACACGGTTTTTCGATTCCGTACGCCCGGCAATTGCATTGATTCTCGAGACCGAGATCTGGCCGAATCTCTATTATGAGTGCGGCAGAAGAGACATCCCACTCGTCCTGGTGAGTGCGCGAATATCACCCAATTCGGTCGTCACCTATCGCAGGTTTCTCCCGTTGTTTCGCGAAACCCTGTCCTACGGCATCATCATTGCCGCGCAAAGCGAGGCCGACGCAGAGCGCTTCAGATCGCTTGGCGCGGCGCCGGAACGAACCAAGGTGACGGGCAACATCAAGTTCGATATCGAACTGGCAGTCGACCTGGTCGAACGTGGTGCAGCCTTCCGCCGCGACAACTTCGAAGGCCGCCCGGTCTGGGTCGCGGCGAGTACGCATGATCGCGAGGAAGAGCAGGTCATCGAGGCGCACAAGAAAGTCCGTGAGACTTTTCCGGACGCCTTGCTCATACTGGCGCCACGGCATCCGGAACGATTTTCCGGTGTGCGAAACATGTTGCAGAAGAATGGAATGAACTTTGTCGCACGTACCGATCGTGAACCGTGTACCGACGAAACGGAAGTGTATCTTGGCGACACCATGGGGGATGTGCCGATGTTTTACGCCGCGGCCAATGTCGCCTTCGTCGGCGGCAGCCTGGTGCCAATCGGTGGTCACAATCTCCTCGAACCGGCCGCGCTCGGCAAGCCGGTCGTTACGGGGCCACACCTGTTTCACACGCAGGATATCGCCTCCATGTTCGAGACGCTCGGCGCGTCGGTTGTCGTGAATGACGCCGGCCAACTGGGCGATGCGGTTGCGGACCTTTTCGCCGATCAAGCGCGCGCAAATTACATCGGTGGCCGCGGGCGGGATATTGTACAGCGAAACAAGGGTGCGCTCGATCGGCTGCTGCGCTTGCTGGAACCGCTGCTACGACAAGTCGCGGACTAGATTCGGTTACGGCATTCTCTCGTAGCCGAGGAGCGACCCTGTCAATTTGCGGGACGGATCTTAGTTTTCCGTTTGTCTCGCTTCGTCTTCCGCGATCACCTCTTCCGGAGGCTGCCGCTCCACCAGGTGGCGGTCAATTTCCTCCAGGTCCTGAACCTGCAGAATTCCCGCCGCAAGTTTGAGGCGCAGTACGTTGCCAATATAGTTGTAGCGGCTCCGGTAGTAGTTCGTGATCGCCGTGTACAGGGCTCGCTGGGAGTTGAGCACGTCCACGATCGTCCGCGTGCCGACCTCGAATCCGGCCTGCGTGGCCTGCAGCGCGGTCCGACTCGATTCCACGGCCTGTGCGAGCGCCTTGACCCGGCTGATTTCGGACAATACGCCCAGATAGGCATCGCTGGTCTGCCGCTCCGTTTCCCGCGCGACGCGCTGCAACTGTTCCCGGCTGGCACGGTGCAGGTAGACGGCTTCTCGTACCCTGGACGTCGTACGGCCACCCTCGAAAAGCGGCACATTGAACTGGAGCGAGATCGAATCCCGCGAACTGCCCGTGGGAAAGTTCGGGTTGATCGTCGGTACGCCACCGATGGTCAGATTGCTGATATCGGTGTCACTGTCGTCATAGTTTGCGACGAGATCGAGGGTCGGGTAGTGGCCGCTGCGACGAAACGAGATCTCGTCTCTCGCAATCTCCTCTTCGAAACGGCTCGACACCAGGTCGAGATTCTGCGACATCGCGATGTCGATCCAGCTCGCCTCGTCAGCGGGATTCGGTGACACGAGCGGAAAATCGTCGCGCGGCGCCGACAGCGTCGAGATGTATTCGCCGGTGATCTCGCGCAGCAAATAACGCGCGGTGGCCAGCTCCCGTTTCGCCTGGATCTCGTTGGCGACCGACTGGTCATAGGCTGCCTGTGACTCCTGCACGTCGGTAATCGCGATCAGGCCGACCTCGAAGCGTTGCTTGGCCTGCTCGAGTTGTCTCGCGATCGCCAGGCGGTCGGCGTGGATCGAGGTGAGACGATCTTCCGCCGCAAGGACATCGAAGTAACGCGTGACGACGCGAACGATCAAGTCCTGTTGCGCCGCCTCGAAATCGACTTCCGCCTTCGCGACTATCTTACCTGCCTGCTTCACGCCGACGAACTGGTCCCAGCGAAACACGGTCTGGCGAAGCTCCGCATTCCAGCCGAAGCCATCGAAATCGGATTCGGCGTCGACCGTGTTGAAAGCGATGATGTTGCCCATGTTGTCCTGGATCGCCTCCTGCTGCAGGCGGGAGTCATTGCCCCGGTACCAGCTGCCGCCGGCGGAGATTCTCGGCAGCAACAGGCCGCGCGCCTGCGGCGCCGCCTCGAGCGCGGCCATGCGCCGGGCTTCCGCCTCGTGAATCAGCGGATCACTTTGCAGGGCCTGCTGGTAGACCTCGAGCAGCGATGCGGCGGCGGCGACGCCGGGCAGTGCCAGCATGCAGAGTACAACGCATAAGTATCTGACTATTCTCAATTTATTCATTTTACGCTTCCAAGGACAGCTGCCTGGCAGGCGACTGGTGTTATGGTTATCTATATCACTATATCAGTCAAGCTTATTCTGACGGTGGCTCAGTAGCGCGGCAGCGATGGGTCGATTTCCGCCGACCACGCGTCGATACCGCCGCTGATGTTGGCGACGCGGGGAAACCCTTGCGAAGCAAGGTAGCGAGCGGCCCTGGCACTGCGCCCGCCCGAATGGCAGAGCACCGCGACCGGCCTGTTGCGGTCGAGCTCGAGCACGCGTGCAGGGACCTCTGCGAGGGGAATTGAGATGCAATCGGGGAGCGACACTATCTCGATTTCCCATGGTTCCCTGACGTCGAGCAACTGCCACGAGGCGTCTTGCGCACTATTGCGCGCAAATTCTTCCGGTGTCAGATCCTCGTACAAGCTCAATGCCCCGGTGCTCAAGTCACAATCGACATTTGTTTAGATGCGTATTGAAGCCACACGGTTTCGATTCAGAAACGAAATAGAGGCTGCTTTGCGAAATTCTCCAACGCGGGAATGTCGGTTTCGAACAGCGTTGTTTGTTGAATTTCGCCGTTCCTACGCTCGAGCAGCAAGGCATCCATCGAAGGGGATTTGCCAACGACGAGGAACAGTCTTCCGCCTGGTTTCAATGCGGCAACGAAGCGCTCGTCGATACGCGCGACGGAACCGGTTACGGCAATCGCATCGAACTTGCCTTCCGGCAATTCTTTTGCTGCATCCATGCAATGCAGCGTCACATTTTTTACGTCACCCACCTCGAGGTTTTCGGTCGCGCTGACTATGAAATCCTCATGTATGTCAATGCTCGTTACCGATGCACACATGAGGGCGAGACACGCCGCAAGATAACCGCTGCCGGTGCCGATCTCCAGCACCTGGTCATCCGCTTCTAGCCGGAGCGCCTGTAACAGGCGGCCCTCGATGACAGGTCGCAGCATGACCTGTCCGTAGCCCAACGGGATTTCCGTATCCGCATAGGCCACATCATGGAAACCGGCGGGCACGAAATTCTCCCTGGCAACGCTGTTCAGGACATCGAGGACCTGCTGGTCGAAGACGTCCCACGCCCGCACCTGCTGCTGCACCATTTGCCGCCGCGCCATTTCTGGGTTCATGCTTTCATTTACCTGTAACTTATTGAATTCAAGTAACTTATCCCTGCTTTTGCCGCATTCGCGTTCTGCCGACGCGCAGCCGGCAAATTGCTGCGTATTGAATTATGGTGAATCGCTGCGGCGGGCCGTGGCAGCTGGGATATCCTTAGCCCTGCACACAACGAATACTCAAAACCGCCTCGGATCTCCGGCTCGGGAGATACAGGACGAGCGCTCAATAATAACAAATGATCGTTTAACGGCATCATTTGCAAGATTGCCGGGCAAGGACGGACGAGATTGCGCTGGGATAGCTTAGAAACTGATCAGGCCGGGAGCGCGACCGGAAAGCCGCTGTTCCGGTAGCTACACCTGCATGTCACCGATCGCAATCATCATCGCCCTAGCCGCCGCATTGTCAGTTTCCCTGATTCTGCTCCTCGCCGTAACAATTCGACGACGGCGATTGCTGAAGCGCCTCAAAAAACTGAACGAAGAATTGATCACCGTATCTGCCGACGCATCGGTCGGACATCGCTTGCAGACCACGGACAAAACCGACATCGGCGATCTCGCGGACACGATCAATCGCCTCTTCGACGCGATCGGCGAGCGCGACGAAGAAATTCAGGATAGGGACAAGCTGTTCGCAGAATTTTCGAAGACATTACCGGAGGTCGTACTCGTTCACGACGAGCGCATACTGCTCGCGAATGATAGCGCGGCAAACCTCGTCGGTCTCAAACCCGAACAGCTCGAGGGCAGAGAGGTCGCGGATCTCGTCAAGCCAGCGTATCGCGCCCTGTTTCGCAAGACGATGGCAGATCATCTTGCCGGAGAGTCAGCGCCGCGCCGGCTCGAAATCCAGCTCATCGACGGTGCGGAGAGGGGTCTTTGGGTCGAAGCGCAGAGTTCGCTGATCGAGTACCGTGGCAGCAAGGCAATACTCACGATCGCTCGCGACGTCAGCTACCGGAAAAGCCTCGAAGTGTCGCTGAGTCGCAGCAAAAGACAGGCGCAATACACCCTCGAATCGATCTCCGAAGGTGTGATCACCACCGACAACCAGGGCCGCATCGACTATATGAATCGCGCCGCGGAAGCGATGACCGGCGCCAATCGCGACGATGCAGCGGGTCACAAGCTCGGGGAACTGTTCTCGTTGATCGATGAGGCCGACCGGCGACCGCTCGGCGACCCTGTCGAACGCTGCCTGTCGATGCGGCGTCGCGTCAACATGGGCAGGCGTGCGTTACTCGTAAGCGGCGACGGCGAGCACGAGCATTCGGTCGAAATCACGGCATCACCGGTTCGCGGTCCCGGCAACAGCATTTCCGGAACGGTGGTCGTATTCCACGACGTCAGCGAAATTCGTGGACTGACACGACAGATGAGTTACCAGGCCACGCACGATGCCCTGACCGGGCTTATCAACCGCCGCGAATTCGAACGGCGCCTGCAGGAAGCGATCGACTCCGCACACGCGGAGGAGGGCGTGCACATCGTCTTTTACATGGATCTCGATCGCTTCAAAGCAGTGAATGACAGCTGTGGCCATATTGCAGGCGACAACATGCTGCGCGAGATTGCGACACTGGTCAAGGACCAGGTTCGCGACTCGGACTTTGTCGGGCGCCTCGGCGGTGACGAATTCGGAACGCTGCTGATCGGCTGCCCACTCGAAAAAGCGCGACAGATTGCGACCGACATATGCAATGCCGTGGCCGATTATCGCTTTGTGTGGCAGGACAAGATCTTCAACATCGGCATTTCGATCGGCCTGGTGGAAATCACGCATGCCAGCGCCGCGTTACAGGACGTCATGAGTGCCGCGGACTCGGCCTGTTATGTCGCCAAGCAGCGTGGCCGCGGTCAGGTTCACGTGTATTCTGCGCGCGACGAAGCGATCGCACGGGAGCGTGGAGATATCCAGTGGTTGCGCCAGTTGCAGAAGGCCCTGCACGAGAGCAAGTTTGAGCTGGCGGTGCAGCCTATCATTGCTACCGGCGCTGGCGAAAGTACGGGACCCGCCGTGGAGGTACTGATTCGCATGCCCGATGAGCACGGCCGCTTCACAAACAGTGCCGATTTCCTGCGTTCCGCGGAACGCTATCAATTGATGCCGCAGATCGATCGCTGGGTGGTCAATGCGTCGCTGGCGGCAATCAGTTCCGGCGAAATCAAGCTGCCCGGTCATCGCAGCTGCGCGATCAACATCTCCGGGCAGACGCTTGCCGATGAGGGATTTCTGAGCTTCGTCGTCGATGCGCTGGATCACAGCGGTGTGTCACCGTCCAGCATATGCTTCGAGGTCACGGAGAATGCCATCTCGAGCAACGTGCAACACGCGCAGCGATTCATCGAGGTACTGCACGGTATCGGCTGTGAATTCGCGCTCGACGATTTCGGCAGCGGCCTGGGCTCATTCTCCAATCTGAAGAGCCTGCCGGTCGATTACCTAAAAATCGACGGTACCTATACGCGGAACCTGAGTTCGGACCAGGTCAACCAGGAAATGGTTGCGGCGATGATCAAGCTCGCACGCACGATGGAATTCCGCGTCGTCGCGGAGCAGGTGGAAGAGCAGGAGGATTTCGACTGGCTGCGGAATATCGGCATCGATTTCGTACAGGGCAATTTCATCGATCCGCCCGTGTCACTGGGATCCGGTGGCACGAGCAGCACGGGTAGCTATCGTATTCTGAAACCCTAGCACAGCGGACCGGGGTCGGAGTCCTTCTTGCCAACCTGTCGCCAGGGCAAGAAGGACTCCGACTCCGTCGCGCTTACAGCAGCGGCACCATAAGCAGTGCCACGATGTTGATAATCTTGATCAGCGGGTTGATCGCCGGTCCCGCGGTGTCCTTGTACGGATCGCCCACGGTGTCACCGGTTATGGCCGCCTTGTGCGCGACGGATCCCTTGCCGCCGAAATTCCCGTCCTCTATGTACTTCTTGGCGTTGTCCCAGGCGCCGCCGCCCGCGGTCATGGAGATAGCAACGAATAGACCGGTGATGATCGTACCGAGCAGCAAGCCGCCGAGCGCGACCGGGCCGAGGACCAGTCCGACGAGCAACGGCACGCCGACCGGCAACAGCGAAGGCACGATCATCTCCTTGATGGCGGCCTTCGTCAGCATGTCTACGGCACGCCCGTAATCGGGTTTGCCGGTGCCTTCCATGATGCCTTCTATTTCGCGGAACTGCCGGCGTACCTCGTTGACGACGGAGCCGGCAGCGCGACCAACAGCCTCCATGGCCATCGAGCCGAACAGATAGGGCACGAGACCACCGATAAACAAGCCCACGATGACACGATAGTCGGACAGATCGAAGGTCAGGTTCATGCCCTGGCTCTCGAGTGCATTGGTATAGTCGGCGAAGAGCACGAGCGCTGCGAGGCCGGCGGAGCCGATGGCATAACCCTTGGTGACCGCCTTGGTGGTATTGCCGACCGCATCGAGCTGGTCCGTGATCTTGCGGATTTCCGGCGGCAGTTCCGCCATTTCGGCGATGCCACCGGCGTTGTCAGTGATCGGTCCGAATGCATCGAGGGCGACGATGACGCCGGTCATCGACAACATCGTCGTTGCCGCGATGGCGATGTTGTAGAGGCCCTGGAGCGGTTCGCCGGACGGCGCAAGCTGGAATGAGCCCCAGATGCTCGCGCACACCGCGATCACCGGCCAGGCTGTGGATTTCATTGACACGCCGAGGCCGGCAATGATGTTGGTTGCATCTCCAGTAAGCGATGCCTCGGCGATCCTCTTCACCGGCTTGAATTCGGTACCCGTGTAGTACTCGGTAATGACTACCATAGCGGCGGTGAGTGCGAGGCCAATCAGCGCGGATCCGTATATGCCATTGACGTTGCCGCTGTCCGCCATCATCAGGTCAGTGATGAAATAGAACACGATTGCGGCAAGAATGCCGGCGACGATAACGCCTTTATAAAGTGCGCCCATGATTTTGCCGCCGTCCGAGGTCTTGACGAAGAATGTGCCGATGATCGACGCGACGATCGACACGGCACCGAGAACCAGCGGGTAAAATACGGCGGCTGTGCCGAAACTCGATGCGACGAGCGTGCCGAGCAACATCGTCGCAATGATAGTAACGGCGTAGGTTTCGAAAAGGTCGGCCGCCATGCCTGCACAGTCGCCGACGTTGTCGCCGACGTTATCGGCAATTACGCCGGGATTGCGCGGGTCATCCTCGGGGATGCCTGCCTCGACCTTGCCGACAAGGTCGGCGCCGACGTCGGCACCCTTGGTGAAGATACCACCGCCGAGTCGCGCGAAAATGGAAATCAGAGAACCGCCGAAAGCCAGCCCGACCAGCGCATGGATCGTATCGTCGATGCTCACGCCCATGCTGGTCAGGATCAGGAAGTAACCGGCGACGCCGATCAGGCCGAGGCCCACGACCAGGAGGCCGGTGATTGCACCGCCGCGAAAGGCGACGTCGAGCGCCGGATTGACGCCGTTCTTCGCGGCTTCCGCCGTGCGCACGTTGGCCCGGACCGAGACGAACATGCCGATGTAGCCCGCAAGCCCGGAGAAGATAGCGCCGATTGCGAATCCAGCGGCGGTTGCCCAACCGAGTGCAATACCTAATACGAAGAACAGCACGGCACCGACCATGCCGATCGTCAAGTACTGCCGATTCATGTACGCGCCCGCGCCCTCCTGAATGGCCAGGGCAATCTTCTGCATGCGTTCGTTGCCGGCGGACTGTTTCAGAATCCATTGCGAGGATATGAGCCCATACAGAACTGCCAGAACTCCCGAACCAATGGCGAGCCCGAGTGCCAACTCGTTTGTCATCAGTTTGTCTCCCAATTACATAAACAACCCCGGCGCATTCAGGCAGCCGGAGCGACGTGATGCCAAGATTTGCATCCCCGCGTCGGATAATTCTTTTTTTCGCTTGATCCTGCCGGGCCGCCTTACGACGGGGCCAGCCGCGGCAGGCGGCGCATCATACCACAAAATCCGTTTTCAGCCGCTTCGGCACAGCGACGTTCTTCAGCGTCACGTATTTCGGCAAGCCGTTGGTGTATGGGGGATAATCCTCGCCGACGATCAGCGGTTGTAAGTACCGCCGGGCGGCGGCCGTTATGCCGAATCCGTCGGCGGTTATGAAGCGCCGCGGCAGCATTTTTTCCTTGTTGGCGATCCTCGAGAGTGCCGCCTTGTCGATTTTCCAGCGGTACGGCTTGTCCGAGACCCGCTTGATGACGGGCATCACGTCGGTCTCACCGGCGACGGCCATCTTGACCGCCGCCTCACCGACTGCATACGCCTGCTTCACGTCCGTCGCCGACGCCAGATGCCGGGCCGAGCGCTGCAAGTAGTCGGCGACCGCGTAGTGATATTTGTAACCGAGATTCTCCCTGACGATGTTGGCAACGACCGGTGCGACACCGCCCAGCTGAGCGTGCCCGAATGCGTCCGTGGTACCGGCCTCGGCGAGAAATTTGCCATTCGCATAGCGCGCGCCTTCGCTGACGACGATCACGCAGTAATCGTATTTCTGGACCGATTCGCGAACGCGCATCAGAAACCGGTCCTGGTCGAAGGGAATTTCGGGGAACAGGATAATGTGCGGCGGATCGGCGGGCCCGGTCCCGGCCAGCCCGCCGGCGGCAGCAATCCAGCCGGCGTGCCGGCCCATCACTTCCAGCACGAATACCTTGGTCGATGTCTTTGACATCGAGACCACGTCCAGCGCCGCTTCCTGGGTCGATACGGCCACATACTTTGCAACCGAACCGAAACCGGGGCAATTGTCCGTAACCGGCAAATCGTTGTCGACGGTCTTGGGGACGCCTAAGCACTTGACCGGGAAACGCAGGCGCTTGCTGAGCAAGGACACCTTGTGCGCGGTGTCCATCGAGTCGTTTCCACCGGTGTAGAAAAAGTAGCCAATGTTGTGCGCCTTGAAGACCTCGATGAGTCGCTCGTATTCGGCGCGGTTTTCCTCGATGCTCTTGAGTTTGTATCGGGCAGAGCCGAACGCGCCGCCCGGCGTATGCCGCAGCGCCCTGATCCTGGCGGCGGATTCCCGGTTGGTGTCGATCATGTCTTCGGTCAGCGCGCCAATAATTCCGTTGCGACCCGCATAGACGTTCGATATGTGCTTTCGGTGCTTGCGGGCGGTTTCGATCACGGCGGCGGCGGTGGCGTTGATGACGGCAGTGACCCCGCCGGATTGTGCGTAGAACGCGTTCATGCTGGGCATCTGAGGTGGCCTTCGGTTGAAATTGTTTTGAAGTGAAGCATAGCGGAAACCGCAATGCGGATCATCGTCATCGATTTTGCGCGGCGTTGACCTGCCACGGCAATTCCACTAGCTTATGCCGCCGCATCGCGTGCTGCCCCACAAGAGAGATTTCCATGCGTATCGTCCTACTTGGCGCGCCGGGTTCCGGCAAAGGTACCCAGGCGAAGCGGCTCGAGGCCGACAGAAACGTGCCGCATATCTCGACCGGAGATATGCTGCGGGCCGCGGTTGCGGCAGGCACTCGGTTCGGACAGCAAGCCAGGGAGATCATGGAGGCGGGCGAGCTCGTTTCGGACGACATCATGCTCGGCATCATCAGTGAACGACTTGCCGAACCGGACGCCGTCGACGGATTCATCCTGGACGGTTTCCCCCGCACCGAGAAGCAGGCACTTGATCTGGAGGAGCTGCTGGATGAGCTCGGTAAGCCACTCGATGCCGCGGTGCTGCTCGATGTCGACTTCGACATCATATTCAAACGACTGACCGGTCGGCGCACCTGCTCGCTGACCGGTAAGCTCCTGAATATCTATTTCTCACCCCAGGCCGAGCTTGACGCCTGTTTGAGCGCAGGCGGCGAGCTATTGCAACGCGAAGACGACAACGAAGAGACGATCAAGAACCGGCTCGAAGTCTACCGGCAGCAGACGGAGCCACTGATCGACTATTACCGCAGGCGCGGCAAGCTCAAGGTTGTCGATGCAGGGGGTTCGATCGACGAGGTCTACGAGCGCTTGTCAACGGCCTTCTAGAATCTCGAGCAACTGTTTTCCAAGCAACTCCAGGCGCCAGCCGCGAAAGATCCGAAGATCGCGCTCTCCGAGCATGGCGGCGGACAGTTCCTTTTTCGGCGCAATCAATTCTGTTGCAAGCTCCAGTTGCCGGGCGACGCCGGACAATTTCTCCTGCATCCGTTTCAGGGCCGCTTTCTGCAATTCGTCGGGTCTTTTCGGCGGCCGGTAATCGCATTCGTCGTTGCCGGCGGCAGTCAACGCCCGCAAGAGATCATCGCCGACACGAGCGAGCGTTCTCGGGGCGAGGCCGGGCGTCATGCCGAGCTTTCTGCGCGTATCCGGACGCTTCACCGCGATGTCGAGCAATACGGCATCGCGCATGATCCACTGCCGCGGGCGATTGCGCTTCTGCGCCTCCCGTTCGCGCCAGGTGGCCAGTCGTACGGCGGCGGCGCGCGCAGCGCCGCGCAGGTTTCGCGCTCCCTTCAAACGCAGAATGGCCTGCGCCGGATCGTTTTCATAGAGCCTCACGTCCAGGAGGTCCATCGAATCCTCGATGGCCCAGTCGAGCCGTCCCGCCTTGTCGAGCCGTTCCGCAAGTAAATCCCGGGCTGCCAGCAGGTACTGCACGTCTTCGGCGGCGTAGCGGACCAGCTTGTCCGGTAGCGGGCGCTGCGCCCAGTCAGCTCGCGTGTGCGTTTTCGCAAGCTCGACGTCGAACAGTTCGTTGACGAGGTTTCCATAACCCAGCTGCGGCTGGAAACCGATCAATGCCGCGGCAACCTGCGTATCGAATACCTCTCCGGGCAGGATTCCCGTGGTCTGGTAGACAACCTCGAGGTCCTGGCGCCCCGAATGCAGGACCCAGGCAGGTGTTGTCATGATTTCCCAGAGCGCACGCGCGCGCGCATCGTTCTTTGCGTCGAGTCCCATGGGATCCGCGCAATAAATCATGTTTCCCGTCGCTATCTGAACCAGGCAAAGTTCGGCATGGTATGTCTTCTCGCGCACGAATTCGGTGTCGACGCCGATTTGCGGTTGCTCGGGGAGAAACGTTGCAAGACGATCATCCGTCTTGAGATCGACAAACCGGTATTCCGCCATATCAGCAGTCAAAGGGGACTTCGGTTGTGGCCGCGATCATGAGATGATGACGAGCATACATAGCGCTATTGTGACAGAACCCTGCAACTTCTTCTTCGCACGTACTTCGACATCATCATGCTGCGCAAGGGCCCGGAGCAGGTCCCGAATTCCTGGTTGGTTTTCCTGTTTTCGCTCATGCTGATGTTGTTCGCCTCGTTTGTCGCCGCAACGCTTATTAATCTCGGGGAAGATTACAGTCATCTTTTGACGTTCGTCACCAACCTGCTCGGCATAGGAATATATGCCGCAGTATTGCTCGCATCAGGATTTATCAGACGCTTCTTACCGATTCTCTCTGCGATCATCGCCTGCGGCTCGATCCTGAGTCTGCTTTTTGTCGCCGCCTACGTGATGTTAAACCCTTTTCTCGGTGACAACTTCGCCGTGATCATTGCAACCCTGATCATCATCTGGTCGGTTCCTGTCGAAGGCCACATCATCGCGAGGGGGATTGAACGACACTGGTATGTTGGTATCGTCATCGCAATGATCGTATTCACTTTGCAATACGCATTCCAGTCGACCATGACAGGTCGCATATAGCGCCTGCTGATGCGCATCCATATCCTCGGTATCTGCGGAACGTTCATGGGTGGTGTGGCGGCCCTTGCCCGCGCCGCCGGTCATGAAGTCACCGGCAGCGACGAGAATGTCTATCCCCCAATGAGCACGCAGCTCAAGAATCTCGGGATCGATATCATGGAAGGTTATTCGGCCGGACACCTCGATCGGAGGCCCGATTATGTGGTGGTCGGCAACGCCATGAGTCGCGGCAATCCCGCCGTGGAAGCAATGCTCGATCGGCGGATCCCCTATTGTTCCGGACCACAGTGGCTCGCGGAACATGTGCTGCACAAACGTCAGGTTATGGCGGTCGCCGGCACGCACGGCAAGACCACGACTTCCAGCATGCTCGCGTGGATTCTGGAGGATGCCGGTCTCGCACCGGGATTTCTGATCGGCGGTATCGGAATGAATTTCGACGTTTCGGCACGTTACGGGGATTCGGAGTTTTTCGTGGTCGAGGCGGACGAGTACGATACTGCGTTCTTCGACAAACGGGCCAAATTCGTCCATTACAGTCCGCAAACGCTCGTCATCAACAACCTGGAATTCGATCACGCGGACATCTACGACGACATTGAAGACATCTACTGGCAATTTCACCAGCTGATGCGAACCCTGCCGTCTAACGGGCGCGTCATCGCCAATGCAAGTGACGACAATATTTCGAAGATGCTCGAGGCGGGTTGCTGGACCCCGGTGGAATATTTCGGGCTGCAGCACGACTGCGAATGGCAGGGACGCTTTACAGACAGCGGGGAACGCAGGATCCGCATCATGCACGGGAAGGACGATAGCGCGGAGACCGCCTGGCAACTCGGCGGCACCTATAACCTCGAGAATGCGGTGGCGGCAGTCGCCGCTGCGAGATCGGCAGGCGTCGGGCTTCCGCAGGCCGTCGATGCCCTGGCCCGTTTCGCCGGTGTCAGGCGTCGCATGGAGCGGACTGCAACCGTTTCCGATATCGCGATATACGACGACTTCGCACATCATCCGACGGCGATTCGGCGTGCGATCGCCGGGCTGAAACACAGATTTCCCGGTCAACGCATCGTTGTCGCACTGGAGCCGCGATCGAACACGATGAAAATGGGCGTACACAGGAAAACGCTGCCGGGCGCGCTCGATGATGCCGATCTGGTTTTTGTTTACCGGCCGGACGATCTTGCCGCGGAATTCGACCAATGCCTGAAAGGTCTCGGCGATCGGCTCCAGTCCTTCAGCGACTACAGTGCATTGCTCGTGACTTTGGAGAACAAGCTCCTGGCGGGTGATCAGATGGTTTTCATGAGCAACGGCAGTTTCGGCGCGATCCGGCAAAAACTGACCTTGGCGCTGCAAAAAAACCGGCTGGCGTCGAGCTAGAGACGATCCGAAGAAACCGCAGGTCGCATTCCCACGGCAAGCTTCTATACTCAGGTCATGAGAGTACCGCTGTTTCCATTGCGTACTGTCCTTTATCCCGGCGGCCCGCTGCCACTGCGAATCTTCGAGCCGCGTTACCTCGACATGGTCAGCAAATGCATTGCGAACGACAGTCCGTTTGGCGTCCTGTTGATCAAGAGCGGCACCGAGACCGGACCTGCAACGACATACGATATCGGTACGCTCGCCCGGATCATCGACTGGTACCAGGGCAGCGACGGTCTGCTCGGCGTAACCGCTATCGGTGAGCAGCGCTTCCGGCTCAAGTCCAGCAGCCGCGAACCGGACGGGCTGGCGATCGGCGACGTCGAGGTTTTCCCCACGGAATCGACGCTCACGCTGCCTGACGAATACCGGCCCCTGGCCGACATCCTGTCCGGCGTGCTCGATGACCTTGGCCGTCTCTATGAAACGCTGGAAAAAAAATACGACGATGCGGGCTGGGTCGGATACCGCTTTGCCGAGATCCTGCCGATTTCACCGGAACAAAAGCAAATTTGTCTCGAGGCAGACGATCCGGTGCGCCGCCTCGAGATGATGCGTAGTGTGCTCGATACCGTGCGCGGTCCGGACAACGCGCTCTAAGGAATCGGGGCTGAAGCTCTCCCTACAGGGTTTTGAAGACCTTTCTCGCCGCCTCGAGTGTCTGCGAAATCTCCTCGTCGCCATGTGCCGAAGAAACGAAGCCCGCCTCGAATGCAGATGGCGCCAGGTACACGCCGTGTTCGAGCATGCCGTGAAAGAACTTCCGGAAGCGAGCGATGTCGGCGGCGGCCACCTGGGCGAAACTGCGCACCGGACCATCGACTGTAAAGACGAAACCGAACATGCCGCCGCAGGACTCGACGGCCAGCGGAATATTCGCCGATCCTGCTTCGTCTGCGAGACCGTCGGCCAGCCGGCGCGTACGCCGGGCCAGCGACTCGAAAAACCCAGGCTCGCCGATCGCTTGCAGGGTTGCCAGACCGGCGGCCATCGCCAACGGATTACCGGACAAAGTACCTGCCTGATAAACCGGCCCGTCTGGCGCGATGCTCGACATGATTTCCGCGCGCCCGCCGAATGCCGCGGCCGGCATGCCGCCGCCAACGACTTTACCTATCGTCGTGAGATCCGGTTTTATGCCGAAGATTTCCTGTGCACCGCCGCGAGCGACGCGAAAACCGGTCATGACCTCATCGAGGATAAGGAGCGAACCCGCCGCCGTGCATTTCGTCCGCAACGTTTCGAGAAAGCCGTCCACCGGCGGCACCATGTTCATGTTGCCCGCGATCGGTTCCACGATGACACAGGC
>JBFHXJ010000015.1:0-49418 GCA_041598995.1 Woeseiaceae bacterium
CCACGGGCAAAGGTGTCTATTGCCATCTCCTCCTCACCGCTGACGAGCCGGTAATGTCCTGGCGGCGGCAGTTTTCGCTCGAGCGGGTCGCTCAAGAATATCGCGAGCACTTCATTATGCCTCGCCACGCCGGTCAGGTGCGCCTGGGCGTTGCGCGACAGTCCGACGAAATCGCTGATGACGATAACCAGGCTACCCGGATGCGTGACACGCCTGAGTGCCGCCATCGCCGCCGTCAGTGGTGGTTCTTCATCACTCGCCGGCTGCTCGTTCGAGGGCTTCCAATCGGGGTGGGTCACGATCTCGTGTACATAGCGCAGCGCCGACTGGCGGCCCAGCCGCGGCCGCAATTCGCGGTGACGCGTATCGCCGAATACGATGCCGCCGAGCCGGTCGCCGCGGTGATGCGCTGCCCAGGCGAGCAACGCCGCCGCCCTTGCCGCGTTGACGGACTTGAAGCATCCCTGCGTGGCGAAGTGCATGTTGCTCCTGAGATCGGTGACGATGAGGACTGGCCGTTCTCGTTCCTCGCGAAACAGCTTCGTATAGGCCTCGCTCGAGCGTGCCGTGACACGCCAGTCGATGCTGCGCGGATCGTCCCCCGGCTGATAGGGGCGCGACTCGTCGAATTCCATGCCGCGACCCTTGAAGTATGAGACATACGCGCCGGTCTGCAGCGAGCGCACGCGGAGGACATCGAGCGCGATAACGCGCGCGGGCCCGCCCAGGCGTATCAACTCGGCCTGAGTCACGCTAACCGGTGATGCGTCTGCCTGTAGGTGGTCGTGCCGCATTGTCTATTCGATATTCAGGGAACTCCTACGCCGTCCAGCACGCCCTGGATGATCTGGTCCGGCAAGATACCGTCCGCCTCCGCCTCGAAACTCAGGACGAGGCGGTGCCGCAACACATCGGGCGCGACTGCCTGGATGTCCTCCGGCCCGACATAGTCACGACCTTTGAGCCAGGCGCGTGCGCGCGCCGCGCGATCGATGCCCATGCAGGCCCTGGGACTGGCGCCATACATGATTTGACCATGGAGTTCCTTCTTTACTGCACCCGGGTTGCGGGTCGCAACGACGACATTGACGATGTACTTCTCGAGCTCTTCGGCGAGATGCAGCGCGAGGATCTGCTGCCGCGCTTCCATGATCGTCGATTCCGGCATGACCTGCGGCGGCGCAAATGCATCGCGCTTCCCGGATTTCGCCTCATCGCGATTGAGTATCAGGATCTTCCGCTCATCCTCGACGCTGGGATAGGTGATGGTCACGTGCAGCAGGAAGCGGTCGAGCTGCGCCTCCGGCAGCGGATAGGTGCCTTCCTGCTCGATCGGATTTTGCGTTGCCATCACCATGAACAGGTTGGGCAGTTTGTAGGTGTGCTCGCCGACCGTTATCTGCCGTTCCTCCATCGCCTCGAGGAGCGCCGACTGGACCTTCGCCGGCGCGCGATTGACCTCGTCCGCGAGGATCAGGTTGTGAAACAGAGGCCCCTCGCGGAATTCGAATGTGCCGTCCTGAGGCCGGTAGATATCGGTGCCGGTCAGATCCGCGGGCAGCAGATCGGGCGTGAACTGGAGCCTGTGGAAGTCCCCCTCAACACTCTCGGCAAGCACTTTGATGGCACGCGTCTTCGCCAGCCCCGGCGCGCCCTCCACCAGCAGGTGGCCGTCGCACAGGAGCGCGATCAGCATCCTGTTGATCAGGTGCTCCTGCCCGATGATGAGACTACTCGCGTGGGCTTCGAGCTGTTGGAATTCTTCCGAGACGCTCATGCGGTGCTCCGAGGGAGAAAACGGCGTGCCATTGTAGTGTCGATGCGCATTTAGTCCAAATAGTCGGATGCAGTCTGTCTCACATGGAGCAAACCCGGCGGTTTAGCGATAATGAATCCCTTACGACCGGTTTCCGACGAAAACATTGCGACTTTCACCTGATCATTCTGCTGGCATCGTGCCGCCAGCTGCCGGGCGGCCGCCTGCCACGCCCGCTCGCGAGCGGATGAAATGACAGCGGTTCGGGTTTTGGCGATCCTGTGTCTCGGCATCCTGCTGATGGGCCAGGTCGGCGAGGACCACGACCTAGACGAGGTATTCGTCAAGGATGCGCTCGTGATCCAGGCCAGCGAGCACGCTTGCTACGTGTTCGAGGTGTATCTCGCCCTGACACGCCAGCAGCAAACGCGCGGCCTGATGTTCGTTCGTTACCTGCCGGAGTTCACCGGCATGCTGTTCGCCTATCCGGAGGCGCGTCGCTTATCGATGTGGATGAAAAACACCTATATTCCGCTCGACATCCTTTTTATCCGCGCCGACGGGTCGATAGCCAACATCGAAAAGCACACGAAGCCGTTATCCCTCGATTCGATCAGCGCGATCGAGCCGCTCAATTTCGCGCTGGAGCTGAATGCCGGCGTGACGGACCGATTGGATATCGACACACAAAGCCGCGTGTTTCTTCCGCAACTCTGAAACGCCATGAGCCGCACGAGCAACGCGAGCATTGTTGCCGTCTACCTCCTGGTGCTGGCGCTCGTGGGCGTACCGATGCTGATGCTGATATCACCGAGCTTCGAGGACCGGGCGAGCATCGCCCTCGCGCTCAGGTCGAGCGCAATGCTCGGTTTCGTCGTCTACATTGCGATATTTATCGCCCGGCCTTTGAGAGAACTACGTTCGAATGGATTCACGCAGTTCCTCGTCGGGTACCGCCCTTACCTCGGGCTCGGCTTCGCCGCGGTCATGACCGTGCACCTCGCGCTGATCGGCTGGTCCTTCATCTTCGTCACCGGCGAGCGTCCGCCGTGGATCACCCTGATATTCGGCGGCACCGCTTATGCGCTGATGTTTCTCATGGCAATGACGACCTTCCCCGCAGCGGCTCGCGCTATCGGGCCGCAAAACTGGCGCCGCCTGCACAAGACCGGGCTGTATTTCATCGGCGCGATTTTTCTCAATGCGCTGACCGGTGACATCCTCGAAAAGCCGACGGATCCATACTACCTGGCGGCCGCCATCCTGATCGTGCTCGCGATCGCAATACGCACGACGGCATTCATCAGGAAGGAGAATCAGAGGACTGCGGCGATCGAGTCAGAAAGGTAGTCCACGTTTTCGCGAGTGATGCCGCAGACGTTGATGCGGCCCGTATCGACCAGGTATATCCCGTGGTCCCGCTTCATTGCGGCCACCTGATCGGGGGTTACGCCGAGATAGCAAAAGAGGCCCTTGCCGCGCTCGATATGTGAGAAATTTCGCTCCGGCGCGGTCCGGCCGAGCCCGGCGACGAGCAGCTGCCGCATCTCTCGCGTGCGCTCGCGCATCCGGGTCAGCTCTTCAAGCCAGTCCGCGCACAGCTGGGGATCGTCGAGAATCATCGTCACCGCCGCGGCGCCATGATCCGGCGGCAGGGAATACATCGTGCGCACGATGTTGAGCGCCTGGCTGCTGATAATCTCGGCGCTTTCCGCACTCGACGACAGGAATGCGAGCAGTCCGACGCGATCGCGGTACAGACCGAAATTCTTGGAGCATGACGCGGCCACGAGCATCTCGGGCACGCGCTCGAGCATGCCGCGTATGCCGTAGGCGTCCTCGTCGAGTCCGTCCGCAAATCCCTGGTAAGCGATGTCGATGAAGGGAACCAGGCCGCGATCGACAATGCGGTCGGTAATCTCGTCCCACTGGTCAGGCAGAAGATCCATCCCGGTCGGGTTATGGCAACAACCGTGCAGAAGGACGACATCGCCCGCCGGGATCCGGTTCAGGGCCTCGCACATCGCGTCGAAGCGCAGCTCGTTGCGCTCGGTGTCGTAATACGGGTAAGTCTCGAGTTTCAGACCGGCGCCACCGAGCAACGGCACATGATTATTCCAGGTCGGATCACTGAACCACAGTGTCGCGTCGGGGTTTGCGCGCAGAATGACCCCGGCTGCGACTCTGAGCGCGCCGGATCCGCCGGGCGTCTGCAGTGTGACCACGCGCTCGTTGCCGCCGCTGTCGTCACCGAGCACCAGCGCTTGCATCACCTCACAAAAATCCGCGGCGCCGCGGATGCCAAGATAGGATTTGCTCGTCTGCGTCTCCAGCAAGCGCTTCTCCGCGGCCTTTACTGCGCGGAATACCGGCGTATTGCCGGCGGCATCCCGGTATACCCCGACGCCGAGGTCGACTTTTCTGTCGCGCGGATCTTTCTCGAATTCCGCGATCAGTTTCAGGATGGCGTCAGGCGGCTTGCATTCGAGTGTCTCGAACAATTGACTTCTCCACGGCCGGTGAGCCGCGCATTGTACACAGGCTGAAACGGACTTGCGTACTCGACAGCGACTCAGACCGTGTCGAGCGGAATCTTGATGTAGGAAATGTCGTTGTCTTCGGGGGCCGGCAGATGACCGGCCCGGATGTTGACCTGTATCGCCGGCAGAATCAGCGCTGGGAGTGAAAGCGTGCGGTCGCGGGTCGTGCGAATACTGACGAATTCTTCTTCGCTCGTCGCGCCCCCGACATGAATGTTGTCTTGCTTCTGTTCCCTGACCGTTACCTGGTAACGCAGCTCGCGGCCATTCGGCTGATAGTCGTGGCACAGGTAAATAATCGTATCGTCAGGAAGTGCAAACAGTTTCTGAATCGACCGGTAGAGCAATGCCGCGTCGCCGCCGGGAAAATCGCAACGCGCGGTGCCGCTGTCTGCCATGAACAGGGTGTCGCCGACGAAAGCGTACCTGCCGATCAAATAGGTAACGCTGTCGCTCGTATGTCCCGGCGTGGCCATGACCCGGCATTCGATGTCGCCGAGAGCAAAGGTCTCTTCGTCGGCAAACAGGTGGTCGAACTGGCGACCATCGGACGCGAAAGGCGCCCGCAGGTTGAAAATGGAGGCGAAGTGTTCCTGCACCTCGCGAATACCCTCGCCGATCGCAACTTTTCCACCCAGTTTCGATTTCAGACACTGGGCACCGGACAAATGATCGGCATGCGCGTGTGTTTCGAGTATCCATTCGAGACGCAGATTATTCTTTTCTATATGTGCGGCGATCTCATCCGCCGGGCCGCTGTCGGTTCGGCCGGAAATAACGGAGAAGCCCAGCACCGGGTCGATCACCGCGGCGGCGGATGTTTGCGGATCGCTGACGACGTAGGAAAGCGTGCCGGTCTGTTGATGAAAAAAATGCTTGACCTCAGGCTGCATCGTCAGTCCTGTTGCCCGATGTCCTGAATTGTTGCCACCAGCGCCCGGTCACCAAAAACGCCGGGAAGATCAGGAATTGCTCCAGGAACCAGCGCTTCAGGAAATTGCCGGGGCCTGAAAACGGTTCGGGGGCTTGCGCCTCGAATGCATGACCCCCGCCCTGAGCCATCATGGCGATTACAGCGCCGGCAATAGCCACGGCTGCGCCCATGGCTTTGCCCCGCAAGAGTGACAAGACCAGCGCTGCCGTAGCAACGACGAACAGCGGCACGGCAATCAAATGAATGACGAGGTTGCGCCGCTCGCTATGGACGCGCAGATAGCCCGCCCAATCGATGCCTACGGACACACGGAAATCAGGCTTTCGGGGCCCAGACGGAACACCAGCCGGTTGATTTGACGAGTTTGCCCGGGAATATCTGGCATGGACGCCATTCGGCGCCCTCCTCTCCCTGGATCAATGCGCAGTTCGCGCAGTCCTGCACCTTCGCCGGATTGGCACGCTGTGCCGGATCGACCTTCGTCGCGTCGTGGACATACTTGAGCGACTTGGCGATCGGATCGCTTTCCTCGATTCTGGGCATGCCCTGCGCTCTCGCTTCCCTGCCCGGCGCTACCAGGCAACCTGCCGCGGCGACCGCCGTCAATTGTATAAACTGGCGTCTTGCAATCTTGCTCAAGAGATTCTCCTCGGAAAATGTGCTAAATCTTTCCCCTTATTCTAAATCCAATCCGCTTGCATTGACATCCGTGAGGTGACCTGCAGAGCGTTATTCACGGCTTTGCGTGTAGCATCGCGACGAGGCCCGGCACAGCCGGGAATGTACTAATTCCTGGCGTTTGCCGCACAAACTGTGAACACTTTCACATTCGCCTGTCCAATTGATTGGACAGACCGGAAGTTCCGGCATAATTGGTAAATTGCGGACAAATAGAATCGCCCTGCACGAGGGATCGGCTATTTTTGACCTGAATCCAAATCGGCTCCTGTACGCCATGCGGTATCTGCCGCTGCTGCTCCTTGTGGCCGGGCGATCGGCGTCCGCCGAGGCCGTCCAGCACGATTACACGGTGACGGTCGACTACCTGATGAGCCACCTGTGGGTCGAGGCTAGGTTTGCACACCCTGTCAAGACCGTCGTCGCGAGATCCCGCGACGCCGGCAAGTTTCTCGTGGATGTCCGCAGTTGCAGGGACGATCAGCAGATCAGGATGCGTAATCAGCGCATGATGCTGCCGGAACACGGCATCAGCTGCATGAATTACACGGTCGATCTGGATCGCGCAGCAAAGGCACATCGCTTCAGCAACACACTGGCTGCGGAGAACATCATCGTCTCTCCGGCCTACTGGATGTGGCGGCCCGAGCTCCGTAACAGGGCGACGGTCCGGGTCCGATTCCGGCTGCCGGAAGCCGTGCAACTGGCGGTACCGTGGCCGCAAATTGCGGCCGACGAGCCTGTGTACCTGATCGCGGAGTCACCCGAATCAGCCTACGCGCCGGTGGTATTCGGCAAATTCGACCACCGGGAGATAGCTGTGCCGGGCGCCACGCTTCGCGTCAGTTTGCTCACGGGCGTTGAACCGATGGACAACGATGAAATTGCACGCTGGGTGCACGCAACAGCGACCGACGTCAGCCTGGCATACGGGCGTTTCCCCAACCCGTCGCCGCAGGTTGTCGTCATTCCCGTCGGCGGAAGTCGCAGCAATACCTGGAGCGCCGTACCCTTCGGACGCGTGATTCGTGACGGTGGCGAGACGATCGAGTTGCAGGTCGACCAGTCGCAACCGCTCGAGGTGCTGCTCGCCGACTGGACGGCGACACACGAATTCAGTCATCTGATGTTGCCGTATATCGAGCGCAAGCACCGCTGGATAGCGGAAGGATTTGCGCAGTATTACCAGAATGTATTACTCAGCCGGTCCGGCGCCCATGACGATCTCACGGCGTGGCAGAAGATCTACGACGGCTACGAACGCGGCAGACAGTCGCGCCCCGAGCTGTCGCCTAATGAGGCAAGCTCCGGGAGCGTGCGTGCGAGCCTGATGAAAGTCTACTGGAGCGGCGCCGCGATTGCGCTGATGGCGGACGTGCAGTTGCGGGAAAGATCCAACGGTACCGAATCGCTGGACGACATACTCGACCGTTTCCAGGCTTGCTGCCTGCCGTCCGATCGCGTCTGGTCCGGGCCGGAATTGTTCGCACAGTTCGACGAGCTCGCAAGCGCGCCCGTTTTCATGCCGCTCTACAAGCGCTTCGCCGACACAGCCGGTTTTCCCGACATGAGCGGCATCTTCGCGAGACTCGGCCTTGCCATTTCGGATGGCAAAGTCCACTACCGGCGTGGCGCGGAACTGCATGCGATACGCGACGCCATCCTGGAAAAGGACGACGCGACAGCGGACTGGCGCGCGCAACTCGCCTTCGATTGAGCCGACAGGAGCCGGCAAATCGCCGGCAAGCCCGTGATATATACTGCCGCATTTCGGGCCCACCGCGGTGGGCCATAGCGGTGACGATATGACCGGCAGCTTATCCGTCGACATCAGCAGGGTCGAGGGAGTCACGAGCAAAGAAGAAAGCGACGTCGTGGCGGTCGAAGAGCCGCTCGAGATTCAGCTCTGTTCCCCCACCGCAACGGGCTCGGCAGCCAAAAGCATTTCTATCACCATGCGCACGCCAGGCGAGGACGACGAGCTCGCGCTGGGATTCCTGTATACGGAAGGCATTATCAAATCGCCCCAGCAGGTCGCATCTGTCGCACACCAGGGCGAGGTCGATGCCGACACGGGTCTGCGAAATACGATTCGGGTCGAGCTCGAGCCCGGCGTCGATATCGATCTCGGCAAACTGGAGCGACATTTTTATACGACATCGAGTTGCGGGGTCTGCGGCAAGACCTCGCTCGAGGCCTTGCGGGTTTCTGGCCAAAGCTCGCTGTCGCATTGCACGGATACCTTTTCCCGCGATGTCATTGTCGACATTGCGAAACGTACAAGATCGAAGCAACGCGTGTTCACCGAGACCGGTGGCCTGCATGCTGCCGCGATTTTCGATTCACGCGGTGAAATAATTGTCGTTAGGGAAGACGTCGGCAGGCATAATGCGACCGACAAGGCCATCGGCGCGCTGTTGCAGGCGGGCAGCTTGCCGGCTAATTCCTGTGGCCTGTTCGTTTCCGGTCGCGCGAGCTTCGAGCTGATGCAAAAGGCACTGGTAGCGGGAATCCCGCTGCTGGTCGCGGTCGGTGCGCCATCGAGCCTGGCCGTACAGACAGCCAGGCAATTCGACATGACGCTCATAGGCTTTTTGCGCGGCGACAATTTCAATATCTACGCGGGAACGGAGCGGATCGTTTGAGAGGATCGATGCCAGGCATGGCAAGCAGATACGACAAAGCTATAGCAAGCGAGATCATCAATAACTTCGGTGCGAAACCGGAAATGCTGGTGCAGATCCTGATCGCCTTCGTGGAGCGTTATTCCTATATAAGCGATGAAGCGATTCGCCAGATTGCGAGTGAGCTGAATCTGTCGCGTGCCGAGGTCCACGGTGTCGTGAGTTTCTACCACGACTTCCGGACCGAGCCGCCAGGCAAACACCGTGTCAGGATTTGCCAGGCCGAATCCTGCCAGGCGATGGGCGGCCGCAAGCTGACCGCACATGCCGAGAAGGCACTCGGTGTCGAGATGAACCAGACCACCGATGACGGCAACTTTACCCTCGAGCCGGTGTATTGCCTCGGCAACTGCGCCTGTTCACCCGCCGTCATGATCGACGATCGTCTTTACGGCCGCGTCGATGCGCAAAGACTCGAGCAATTGATCGAGAATCACCGATGAGCGAGGAATTGAAGGTATACGTACCGCGAGACGCTGCAGCGGTGTCACTGGGGGCTGATGAAGTCGCCGCGCGTATTGCGGTGGCAGCGCAAGAGAATAAAGCGGCGGTGGACATCGTTCGCAATGGCTCGTGGGGCATGACGTGGCTCGAACCGATGCCTGAGATCGTGATTGGCGGGCAAAGAATTGCCTACGGGCCGGTCGGGCCCGGCGATGTCGACGACCTCGTGGCCGCCGGGTTCTTCGAAGGGGCTCAGCATGCGACACGACTCGGGCCGACGGCGGATATTGACTGGCTGAAAAACCAGGACCGATGGACATTCCGGCGCGCCGGCCTCATCGATCCGCTGGCAATCGACGAATACCAGGCGAACGGCGGATTCAAGGGCCTGGAGACCGCTTTCGAAAGAGGCGCTGTGCAAGTGATTGAAGAGGTCAAGAAATCGGGACTGCGCGGACGCGGCGGCGCCGGCTTTCCGACCGGTATCAAGTGGCAGACGGTCGCCGACGCGCAAGGCTCCCGGAAATACATCGCCTGCAATGCCGACGAAGGAGACAGCGGCACGTTTTCCGATCGCATTCTCATGGAGAGCGATCCGTTCACGCTCATTGAAGGCATGCTGATCGCGGGCTTCGCAGTCGGTGCCGACAAGGGATACGTTTACCTGCGCTCCGAGTATCCGTTAACGAGGCAGATATTCACGAAGGCGCTCGCCGTGGCGCGTGACCATGGGTGGCTAGGCGAAGATATCCTGGGCAGCGGCTTCGATTTCGAGATCGACCTGCACATCGGCGCCGGCTCCTATGTTTGCGGCGAGGAAACGGCGATGCTCGAGAGCCTGGAAGGCAAGGCCGGCATCATCCGCTACAAGCCGCCGCTGCCGGCGATCGAAGGATTGTTCGGCAAGCCTACCGTCGTGAACAACGTCGTTACATTAGGTTCGGTTCCCGAGATCATCGTGCAGGGTGGCGACGCCTATGCCGCATACGGCATCAACCGCTCGAAGGGCACGCTCGCATTCCAGCTCGCGGGGAACATCAAACGCGGCGGGCTGGTCGAAAAGGCTTTCGGCATCACGTTACGTGAGCTGATCGAGGACTGGGGCGGCGGCACCGCGACCGGCCGCCCGCTGCGGGCGGTACAGGTCGGCGGTCCGCTGGGCGCGTATTTTCCCGAAAGGCTCCTCGACACGCCGCTCGATTACGAGGCATTCATCGAATCCGGCGGCATGATCGGCCATGGCGGCATCGTGGTCTTCGACGACACGGTCGACATGGCGGCGCAGGCGCGCTTCGCGATGGAATTCTGTGCCATCGAGTCCTGCGGTAAATGCACGCCTTGCCGGATCGGCTCGGTGCGCGGCATGGAGGTCATCGACCGTATCACCCGCAACGAAAAACGTGAGGAAAATCTCAATCTGCTCAACGACTTATGCGATACCATGATCGACGGCTCCTTATGTGCAATGGGCGGATTGACGCCGTATCCGGTACGGAGTGCGGTAGACTATTTCGCCGAGGACTTCCGTAAATGAATCCAACAACGCAGACAGACCTCGGTACACCGCCAAGCAGGCTCGAAGAAACCGTGAGGATCGAGATCGACGGGCTGCCGGTGACCGTCAAGGCAGGGATCACCGTGATGCGCGCCGCGCGCGAGAGTGGCGTGGATGTTCCGAAGCTCTGCGCGACCGATAGCCTGAAGCCGTTTGGCTCCTGCCGCCTCTGTGTGGTCGAGATTGAGGGCCGCAAAGGATATCCGGCATCCTGCACCACGCTCGTCGAAGACGGCATGAAGATCTGCACCCAGACAGAGGCGCTGGCGCGGCTCCGGCGGAACGTCATGGAGCTCTACATCTCCGATCATCCGCTCGATTGCCTGACTTGTTCCGCGAACGGCGATTGCGAGTTGCAGGATATGGCGGGCGCGGTCGGGCTGCGCGAAGTGCGCTACGGTTTCGACGGCGCGAATCACCTCGATGCGCCAGTAGACGAAAGCAATCCGTACTTCACCTTTGACCCGAGCAAATGCATCGTCTGCTCGCGTTGCGTTCGCGCCTGCGACGAGGTGCAAGGGACGCTCGCACTGACCATCGAAGGCAGGGGCTTCGAATCGAAAGTATCCGCCAGCATCGGCGAGAGTTTCCTCGATTCCGAGTGCGTTTCCTGCGGCGCCTGTGTGCAGGCCTGCCCGACGGCGACACTGATGGAAAAATCCATCATCGACCATGGCATGCCGGAGCACAGCGTCAAGACGACCTGCGCGTATTGCGGCGTCGGTTGTTCGTTCATCGCGCAGATGAAGGGCAACCAGGTGGTGCGCATGATCCCCGACAAGGACGGCGGTGCCAATCACGGACATAGCTGCGTCAAGGGCCGATTCGCCTGGGGCTACGCGACGCACAATGAACGTGTACTGAACCCCCTGATCCGCGAAAACATAGACGATCCCTGGCGCATGGTGACCTGGGACGAGGCGATCGGCTATACCGCCAAGCGCTTCAAGGAAATCCAGGAAAAGCACGGCGTCAAATCGATCGGCGGCATCACCTCGGCGCGTTGCACCAACGAAGAAACCTATATCGTCATGAAATTGGTGCGCGCCGGCTTCGGTAACAACAACGTGGATACCTGCGCGCGCGTTTGCCATTCGCCGACGGGGTACGGCCTCAAACAAACGCTCGGCACCTCGGCCGGAACCCAGTTGTTCGACAGCATCATGGACGCCGACGTGATCATGGTCATCGGTGCCAACCCGACAGAGGGCCATCCCGTATTCGCGTCGCAGATGAAACGCAGGCTGCGTGAGGGCGCGAAACTGATCGTGATGGACCCGCGCAAGATCGATCTCGTGCGCTCCCCGCACATCAAGGCCGACTATCACCTGCCGTTGTTGCCGGGCACCAACGTGCCGATGATCAACGCGTTTGCGCACGTCATCATCAAGGAAGGCCTGCTTGCCGAGGAGTACATAAAGGAACGCTGCGACCTCGAGTCGTTCGAGGCCTGGAAGAAACAGATACTGAAGCCTGAGAATTCTCCGGAGATGGTCTCGGAGATCTCCGGCGTGCCGGCCGACGATATCCGCAATGCGGCAATACTCTACGGCAGCGCCGAACGCTCGGCGATCTATTACGGCCTTGGCGTGTCCGAGCACAGCCAGGGCTCGACGATGGTCATGGGCATGGCCAACCTGGCGATGTCCACCGGCAATATCGGCAGGACTGGGGTTGGAGTAAATCCCCTGCGCGGCCAGAACAACGTGCAGGGATCCTGCGACATGGGATCGTTCCCGCACGAACTGCCGGGTTACCGGCCGGTGCAGGACGACGACGTCCGCGCTTCGTTCGAGAAGAAGTGGGGCGTCACGATCGATCCCGAACCCGGCTTCCGGATTCCGAACATGTTTGATGCCGCGATCGCCGGCAAATTCAAGGGCATGTACATCCAGGGTGAGGACTTCGCGCAATCAGACCCGAACACGCAGCATGTCGAGGAAGCATTGAGCAGCATGGAGTGCGTCGTTGTGCAGGACCTGTTCCTGACCGAGACGTCGAAGTTCGCGCATGTTTTCCTGCCCGGCACCTCGTTCCTCGAGAAAAACGGCACTTTCACCAATGCCGAGCGCCGCATCAACCGCGTACGCCCGGTCATGAAGCCGAGACAGGGCAAGGCGGAATGGCTGATCACACAGGAACTGGCGCAGGCCATGGGTTACCCGATGGACTTCGAGAACGAAGCCGCCATCATGGACGAGATTGCAGAGATGACCCCGACCTTTACCGGCGTCTCTTTCAGGTTACTTGACGAAGTCGGCAGCGTGCAGTGGCCATGCAACGACAAGGCACCCATGGGTACGCCGATCATGCATATCGGCGGATTCGTTCGCGGCAAGGGACTGTTTGTCGAGACCGATTACGTGCCGACGAAGGAACGCACGAGCCGCAAGTTCCCGCTGTTGCTGACGACCGGCAGGATCCTTACGCAATACAACGTCGGTACGCAGACACGGCGGACCGCCAACATGACCTGGTACCCCGAGGATCTCCTGGAGATTCATCCCTACGATGCGGAGATGCGTGGCATCAAGGAAGGCGACATGGTGTCGCTGTCGAGTCGCAAGGGCGAAACGACACTCAAAGCCACGATCACCGAACGCGTCCAGCCAGGCGTCGTCTACACGACCTTCCACGATCCCGAAACCGGCGCGAATGTCGTGACCACGGAGTACTCGGACTGGGCAACTAACTGTCCGGAGTACAAGGTTACGGCGGTTCAGGTCGCGCCGGCCGTGCACCGCTCCAAATGGCAGCACCAGTTCGAGGAACGCGCCAAAGAACAGGGCAAGATCCTCGAAACGACCTGATCAGGACCGCTCCTGCGCGTCCGTGGACGCCGTGTCCATCGCGTTCGGCGCCCCGACGTCGTGAAACAACCAACGCTCTATCGGCATCTTGAGTACCTTGTCGAACGCCAAGTACGCGAGGCCGAAACCCACGGCGCCCCAGGGCGGCGCGAACGTCACGACGAATACCGGCCACATGAGCGCGACGATCATGTTGCCCAAAGACTCGCCGAGGAACCGGAAAAACATCTCGAATAGCTGTCCGCCCAGGAACGCGCCCACGCTTTCTGCCTCGATGATGTCCCCTAGAAACATCGTGGTTTCGAGCCATAAGAAAGTTAGCAGGTAACCGCAGGCATACAGCCCGCCGCCCCGGGCATCCCAGATCGTGCGAAACGAGCGGCGCAACACGCCGAGCAGCGCCGACGGAAATTTCTTCGGCTCGTTCGCCAGCGTCTGTCCGAGATCCAGGAACTCCCGGCCGCGCCTTTTCAAGCGCACGGTGAACGGGTCTTTTTTCCTCTTTTCCTTCTTTTTCTTTTTCGCGCGAGCCATCGCTGCTCATTGTAGTCGTGAATCGCGGCTTCAGCCGCGAATGGCCAGATTCGTATTGGGGAAGTCGCTGCGGCTACTTGTCGAGCTTGGAGATCTTGGTACCTTCGAGCGTCAGGTTGTACATCAGTCCTTTCGACCCGAAGATGAATCCAACGACCGGATCCTTGATGTTTCCCGTGTCGATTGCCTTGCCCGCGCCAAGATCGATGATAGCGACTGAACCGTCGACGCCGACTTTCCAGCCGGAACTGTTGCGAAACTTATCGAGCGAATCGAGCGTCATGAACGCGATGACGATGGACTTTGCCTGCGCGCCGAGTTGCAGGCCGAAGGAACCGGAAGTGGTCCTGTAGTAACCCACGCTACGGCCCCGAACCCGCAGCGCGCCTTCACCGGTTTCGGCGCCGAATCCGAGTCCAACCTTGATCACGCGCGGGAACACCAGGTAACCGGCAGACTGGTTCAGAAAAACGTCGGCGCCGTTCACCTCTTCCTTGAATGTCTCGATTGCGGCATCGACGCGGGCATCGATCACCTCGGCAGATTCCGCGAAGGCCGTATTGGCAATCAGCAGCATAACCATCAAGGTCGTTGCCACAAGCGATCTGATCATTTCGTTCATGCTGTGAGATTCCTGTTCGACGCCCCGCCAGGATCGGTCGTAATGATAGCCCAGTTATCGACAACCCTGTAGTTGTCGCAGTTTACGGACAACAGCTGAAGGGGAGCTGAATATCGGTGACACCTTCGCTTTAAATCGCACTAAAGATCACAAATTCGCCGGGAGCGAATTTGGACGTCCGAAGGACGCCCGAGCATCGCGAGGGCCACGGCCATGGACGGCCGTGGTCAATCCTCACCTACCGATTTTCCGTTACTGATCCACGCGAGAGGATTGAGGTCGCAGGCTCGGTGGAATCGGCGCGCGACGGCGATTGGGCCGAGGCGGATAGTTGTCCGCCAGATAGTCGAGTATCTGCGTTTCCGTTTCGGCATCGAATTGCCACAGGTTCTGCGTCGCCTGCATCCAGCGAATCATGTCGAGCCAGGTCTGGCGGTCCGCTCGCTGCGCGATGACCAGCGCATGCGAATGACAACCGCCGCAGTGGATGCGGACCGTTTCCCATCCCGGTTTCTTGACGAGTCCGGTCGCCTCGTCGAATTCGGCCGCCGCCGCGAGCACCGGCAAAACGAGTAACACCGTTGCGCAGGCCCGCAACATGATCAGGCCGTGACGCCGACGGCGATCCGATGGCAGGCATTGTTGAGATAACCGCGCGGATTCCATCCCGGCAGCACCATCGGTTGTGACGTGCCGGCGCTGTCCACGGCGCGCGCCCAGATCTCGTAATAACCCGTCCCGGGAAACCCGATCGTTGTCGAGAAATGTTGCCATGCGAGCCGGTTGGCAGGCGGTTCTAGATTCGTTTCATGCCACGTCGCGCCGAAGTCGATCGATACAAGAACCGCGGCGACGCTGCGATCGCCCGCCCAGGCATGTCCGCGAACATGCAGGGATTCGTGCAGCGCGTGCGATATGCCGGACTTGGGAAAAGTAATGAGTGATTTGACAGGCATCGATTCGATGATGCACATGTCCTCGTCGGGGACGGTCGTGCCGGGTGCGACCGGAATGCACGGAATTCGATACGACTGACCGAGCATCTTCTCGCCATCGTGCACGCGATCGCGAATCAGAATCCTGGTCAGCCATTTGCCGCTGACCGACGCGGGCCAGCCCGCGCACAACATGCGCAGCGGATAACCATGCAACAGGGGCAGCGGTTTACCGTTCAGCGCCCAGACGATCATCGACTCGTCTTCCAATGCCTTGTGCAACGGCACGCCGCGCGATATCGGCTGTTTGTCCGGATCGCCCGACAGATGCCGGTCCGCGGCTTCATACGCAACATACCGGGCACCGTCCTTCACGCCGCAATACTCGAGCACGTCTCGTAACCGCACGCCGGTCCATTGCGGACAACCGACGGCACCGGTGGTCCACTGGTTGCCCGGTGCCGGCGGATAGAATTCCGAGCGGCCGTTGCCGGCGCACTCGATCTGTAACTGCAAGGTGTGATGCTCGAACCGATCCTTGAGCTCGGCAAGGGTCAGCGTCTGCGGCGTCACGCAGGATTCACCGCTCAATGCCAGCGTCCATGCGTCCGCGTTGTTCGTTTCGGCAGGAGGGATGCCGTTGTTGCGCACGAAAAGCCGGGATGCGGGCGTTATCTTGTCGTCGAGCAGGTGCGCCGGCGTTTCCGCGTTGATCGGCCGGTCGTTCAAAACGGTGAGTCCGTCCTTTCCCGGTAATTCGAATGGTGCCGTGCTCTGTGCCAGTGCGGCGGGAATCAGGCCGCTGGGCATGAACGCTGCAAACGGTATGCTCGCGCCGACAGCAGCCGACATCGTGGCCAGGCCACTGCCGCGCAGAAAGCCACGCCGCGACACCGGGTCGACCTTGCGACCCCAGAGCAGCTCATCTGCCCGGAGGGGATTCTTGGCGTAAAGCTCGTGTATGCCGCGCTTTTCCGTCATCCGAAGTCCTCGACTCGGGCGCCGTGCGCCGCTGCTTCCTGAAACGCCTCGAGCATGTTTGTTATCGTCTCGACCAACCTGGCCGCCCGGGCCGCATCATAACCCAGATTTTTTTCGTCCATGTAGTTGCACTGGGTGAGCTCGAGCTGCATGGCATGAATGCCGCTTCCAGGCCGACCGTAGTGTCGTGTGATGTAACCGCCCCGAAAACGTCCGTTAGTGACTGAGGAATACGGTGACGCTTCAGCGACCGACGCTACCGCCGCCGTGATGTGTGGCGCACAACTCCGGTCGTCGTCAGTTCCGATATTGAGGTCGGGCAGGATACCCTTGAAAAGCAGCGGCACTTCACGGGCGATCGAGTGCGCGTCCCACAGAAGCGCAAAGTCGAAACGTTCCCTTATATCCTCGAGCGTACTCGAGATCTTGTCGTGATAGGGCTGCCAGTAATTTGCGATGCGCGTTCGTTTTTCCGCATCTTGCGGCGCCTCGCCATCGCGGTAGATGCTTTTCCCTGCAAACGTGCGGTGCGGACAGACGCCGGTCGCGAGCGCGTTTTCATACAGCGCCTCGTCTGAAGACGGGCGATTCAGATCGACGACATAGCGCGAGTAATTGGCGGCAATGATACTTGCACCGAGGCCGGCAGCGAATGCGTACAGCTCGCGAACATGCCAGTCGGTATCCGGCAACGCACGACCATCGTCACTCATTCGCTCCGCCTGACCCGGCGCCAGCAGGCGGCCATCGTGTGGAATGCTGATCAGGAGTGGCGTACTTCCTTCATGGAAGTCGAAAACCGTTCTCATGCAGCAAAACTCGGCAGGATAGCCTTGCCGACCTTGGAAAAATCGCCACTTTCTATCATCGCGACGACTTTGGCGATATCCGGCGAGAGCGACCGGTCGCGCTCGTATTTCGGCGACACGGCGCGAATCCGGCCGATGACGCGCTCGAGAGCAGCGGAGCTTTTCTGTGGATGATGGAATTCGATGCCCTGGGTGGCGGCCAGCAGCTCGATCGCCACGATATTGGTGACATTGTCGAGCATCTCGAAGAGTCGCCACGCCGCAGACGTCGCCATGCTGACGTGATCTTCCTGGTTGGCCGAAGTCGGAATGCTGTCGACGCTCGCCGGATGCGCCAGTGATTTGTTTTCCGAAGCTAGTGCAGCCGCGACGATCTGCGCCATCATGAAACCGGAGTTGAGGCCGCTGTGCTCGACCAGGAATGGCGGCAGGCCACTCATGTGCGAATCGATCAGCAGGGCGATACGCCGTTCCGACAGTGCACCGATTTCGGCGATTGCCAGGGCGAGGTAATCGGCTGCAAGTGCCACGGGTTCCGCATGAAAGTTGCCGCCGGACAACAGCGATTCGGAATCGGCGAATACGAGCGGATTGTCGGTGACGGCATTCGCTTCACGGCCCAACACCGAGAAGACATGCACCAATACATCGAGGCAGGCACCCACAACCTGAGGCTGACATCGTATGGAGTACGGGTCCTGCACTCTTTCGCATTCGATATGCGATGCGCGAATCTCGCTGCCATCCATCAGTTCCCTGAGTAAAGCCGCGACTCCGATTTGTCCCGGCTGGCCGCGCAGTCGATGAATGCGTTCGTCGAATGGCGTGTCGCTGCCCTTGATAGCGTCGGATGACATTGCGCCGGCGGTGATCGCCGCGGATAACACGTGCTCGGTGCGAAACGCTGCTGCCAGTGCAAGCGCCGTCGATACCTGGGTGCCATTGATCAGCGCAAGGCCTTCTTTTCGCGCAAGCACGATCGGTTTGAGCCTGGCGGCTGCGAGCGCGTCTTCCGCAGCAACGATCTTCCCACCGACGCGGGCCTCGCCGATGCCGAGTAACGTGCAGGACATGTGCGCGAGTGGCGCCAGATCGCCTGACGCACCGACCGATCCTTTTGCCGGGATACAAGGATAGATGCCGGCATTCACCAGATCACAGATTGCATCGATCAGTTCGAACCTGACACCCGAGAATCCCTGCGCGAGCGCCATTGCCTTCATCACCATGATCAGGCGCACGACCTCATCCGGTAGCAATACACCGACACCCGACGCATGCGAGCGCACCAGGTTTTCCTGCAGTTCGACGAGTTCATCGTCGCTGATGCGCACTTGCGCGAGCTGGCCGAAGCCGGTGTTGATGCCGTAAACCTGTTCGCCGCTCGCGACCACGGCATCGACATGGTCATGAGCGGTCCGTACGAGTGCACGCGCTTTCTTGCCGAGACTAATTTCGCAAGGCGCTTCCCACACCTTGCGAAGTTCATTGAGAGAAACCGATGTGGCGTCGAGTAGTAGTTTCATGCGATTAACCTCTCGCTGCGTCTATCATCGGCAGATCGAGTTCGTGTTCGGCGGCGCAGCGTATTGCGTCTTCGTAGCCCGCATCGGCATGCCGCATGACGCCACTCGCCGGGTCGTTCCACAACACGCGGGCAATACGCGCGTCCGCTTCCTTGCTACCGTCACACACGATGACCAGCCCGGCGTGCTGCGAATAACCCATGCCCACGCCGCCGCCATGATGCACGGAAACCCAGGTCGCGCCGCTCGCCGTATTCAGGAGCGCGTTCAGGAATGCCCAGTCGGAGACGGCGTCGGAACCGTCGCGCATCGCTTCGGTTTCCCGGTTCGGGCTGGCCACCGAACCGCTGTCCAGGTGGTCCCTGCCGATGACGACCGGCGCCTTGAGTTCGCCGGTCCTGACCATCTCGTTGAAGGCAAGGCCCAAACGGTCACGCTGACCGAGCCCGACCCAGCAGATCCGCGCCGGCAGCCCCTGAAACCGGATGCGCTCGCGCGCGCCGTCGAGCCAGTCGTGCAGATGCCGGTCGTCGGGTATCAGCTCCTTCACTTTGCGGTCAGTCCTGTAGATGTCCTCCGGGGCCCCGGAGAGCGCGACCCAGCGAAACGGACCGATGCCCCGGCAAAATAGCGGCCGTACGTAGGCCGGCACGAAACCCGGGAAATCGAAGGCATCCCGCACGCCGTCGTCGTAGGCAACCTGGCGAATATTGTTGCCGTAATCGAAGGTCGGCACGCCCGCCGCCTTGAACCCGAGCATGGCCCTGACATGCACGGATATCGATTTTGTCGCCGCAGCGGCGACCTCGTCGGGACTGTGTTTGCGTTTCTCGAACCATTCCGGCACGGTCCAGCCGATAGGCAGGTAGCCGTTCGCCGGATCGTGGGCCGAGGTCTGGTCCGTCAGCGCGTCCGGTCTGACGCCGCGTTTCAGGATTTCGGGCAGCACTTCCGCGGCATTGCCGAGGAGGCCGACCGAAACCGGTTTCTTTTCCGCGATCGACTCGTCGATGACGGCGAGCGCTTCGTCGAGCGTCTCGGCGCGGCGATCGAGGTAACCCGTGTCGAGGCGTTTGTCGATGCGGTCCGACTGGCATTCGATCGCGAGCATGCTGGCGCCGGCCATTGTCGCGGCGAGCGGCTGTGCGCCGCCCATGCCGCCGAGTCCCGCCGTCAAAATCCATTTGCCCTTGAGGTCGCCGCCGTAGTGCTGGCGGCCCATTTCCGCAAACGTCTCGTACGTGCCCTGGACGATGCCCTGGCTGCCGATATAGATCCACGAGCCCGCGGTCATCTGGCCGAACATCATGAGCCCCTTCCTGTCGAGCTCGCGAAAGTGTTCCCAGTTGGCCCATGCGGGGACCAGATTGGAGTTTGCGATCAGCACGCGCGGCGCATCCGGATGCGTCTCGAATACACCGACCGGTTTGCCGGACTGCACCAGCAAGGTCTGGTCGCCCTCGAGCCTCGCGAGTGTCTCGACGATCGCATCGAAGCATTCCCAGTTGCGGGCCGCCTTGCCGATGCCGCCGTAGACGACGAGGTCCTCGGGTCGCTCCGCGACGTCCGGGTCGAGGTTGTTCATGATCATGCGCAGCGGCGCTTCGGTCAGCCAGCTCCTGGCCGTGAGCTTAGACCCGATCGGCGCCTTGAGCTGGCGTGAGCTCTCTTTGTTCATGGCTTCAGTCTCCGGCGCCGGCGAACGCCTCGGTGCCCGGCGGTACGTAATGTCCCGACAGCTCGAAGCGACTGCCGGGATGATACAAACGAGCAAAACTGACCGGGCGGCCGTGTGCCCAGGTTCGCCTCGAGACGAGCAGGCACGGTTCCCCGTCGGACATGTCGAGCCATGCCTTGATGTCATCGTCCGGCATGACCGCGCGCACGACTTGCTCCGCCTCCTGCAGCGGCGAGATAGCACTCAGGTAAGCGCTCGGCGTAATCGCAGTAAAGTCCTGCTCGGTACAATCGGGCGCGAAGTCCATGAGTACGAAACGATGTTCTGCCTGTATCGGAATCGCGTTCTCGTAATGAATAAGCACGAGGCGGAAAACCTCGGCACCCTCGTCGATTTGCAATGCCCTGGCTGTATCGGTGTCCGCTGCACTTTTTTCCTGCATTCGCACGCTCGCCGCATGTCGATGGCCGCGCCGTTTGATTTCATCCGCGATATTGCGAACCTCGAGCACATGCGATGCGGCTTTTAGATCGGCAACGAAGGTGCCGACACCAGCAACGCGCTCGACGTAACCTTCGTTTCCGAGTTCTCGCAGCGCGCGATTGGCGGTCATACGCGAGACCCCCGTCGCATCGACCAGCTCGTTCTCAGACGGCACGCGATCGCTTGGCCGCAATTCGCCCGCGGATATCTGCCCGATGATAAGTTCCTTCAATTGCAGGTATCGTGGCTTTGCCTGCCCGCTCATGCCGGTACCTCATCACGATACAGCTCCCGCGCAACCGTCGCATAAGCTCTGCGCGCCTGTGCCGCGTCCTTATGTCGCCCGTCGACGACCTGCCATGCGCCGCACACCATGACGCGATCGATCGGCAAGGTGAAACCGGAAAAAACGAGCGCGTCGATCAGCGAGCGGGTCGAATGGCCGACGAGCATCGGGCTGTCGTCGTCGAGCGCTACGAGATCGGCGTCGGCCCCTGCGTGGATACGCCCGCCGTTCTGGCCCGTTGCGAGTGTGCCGCCTTCGGCGGCCAGTTCGAACAGGCTGCGCCCCGTCTGGCTGCGGCGGATGGCCGCGATGTTTCTTCGCTGCGTTACGAGGCGCTGGCCATACTCGAGCCAGCGCAGCTCTTCGAATGGATTGATCGACACGTGGCTGTCCGAGCCTATCGCGATGCGCCCGCCCGTTTCCAGATATTGCTGCAGCGGGAACAGCCCGTCGCCGAGGTTTGCTTCCGTGCTCGGACAAAGGCAGACCACCGCGCCCGATTTACCCAAAGCCTCGATCTCGTGAACGTCAATGTGGGTTGCATGCACGAGGCACCAGCGTTCGTTGATGTCATGCTTGTCGAGCAGCCACTCGACCGGCCGCGCGCCGTAGGCGTCGACGCACTGGTCGACCTCGCGCTGTTGTTCCGCCACATGAATGTGCATCGGGATATCGTCTTCTGCGGCCCGGGCCGCGATCTTCAGGAGCGATTCGCTCGAGACCGCGCGCAGGCTGTGGGCACCCAGACCGACCTTGAAGCGGTCGCCGGCCGCTCCTTTTACACGCTCGTAGTGGTCGAGGAATTGGTCGACCGTCGTCGCGAAGCGCTGCTGTTCGGATGTTGGTTGCGGCGCGTCGAAACCGGCGCGCTCGTACAGCACGGGCACGTAGGTGAGGCGGATGCCGCTCGATTTCGCTGCCTGCGCGATCGCCTCGAACATGGCGTCGCCCGCCTTCGGCGATCCGGGTTCACTGTGCAGGTAATGAAATTCGGCCACCGAGGTGTATCCGCTCGAGACCATCTCGCAATAGACCTGCCGCGCAATCGCTTCGAGCGCGCGGGCGTCGATCCTGGCCGAAAGCGCATACATGCGGCTGCGCCAGGTCCAGAAATTATCCTTCGCCGCGGGCGCGCGCTCCTCGGCATGCCCGGCGAGGGCCCGCTGAAAAGCGTGGCTGTGCGCATTGGCGAGCCCGGGAATCAGGATGCCGAGTTCGACCTCGGCGCCCGACGCATCCGTTTCGGTAGCAATCGACACGATGCGGCCCGACTCGATGTCGAGCCGAACGTCATCGGCCCAGCCCGACGACAGCAATGCCTTTCTCGCGAATATGGCGCTCATGAATCCCCGCCACCCAGGTTGTATATACAGGCTAGTGCATGCTACCGTCCAATGCAATCCAATCGAGGACACCCGTCATTTTTCAGCACCAATCAGGGGGTCCTTGGACTAATGGCTTATGGCGGACTGGGATCTTTTGCTCGAGGACGTGCATCTCGCGACCATGGTCGAGGGGAGCGCGCCTTACGGCATCGTCGAGCATGGCGCAATCGCCATCAAAGACGGTTGCATCGCGTGGGCCGGCGCGGCGTCGCGACTGCCGGACATGCAAAGTCTCGAAACGCGTTCGCTCGACGGGCGTTGGGCGTCGCCCGCGCTGATCGACTGCCACACGCACCTCGTATTTGCCGGCAACCGGGCGGCCGAGTTCGAACAGCGATTGAAAGGCGTGTCCTACGAGGAAATCGCCAGATCCGGCGGCGGCATCATGTCTACGGTCGAAGCGACGCGGGCGTCGAGCGGGATCGATTTGCAAAGAGCGGCCTTCACGCGACTCGACAGCCTGAAACGCGAAGGCGTCGCCACGGTAGAGATCAAGTCCGGATACGGCTTGAACACCGAAACAGAACTCAAGATTCTGGAGGTCGTGCGCGCGCTGGGCGCCCATTCGGGTCTGTCTATTCGCAGCACATTTCTCGGCGCGCATGCCGTGCCGGCGGAATACAAGGCAAGGTCCTCCGATTACATCGACCTGGTCTGCGAAGAGATGTTGCCGGCGGTGCACGATGCGCGGCTCGCGCATGCGATAGACGCCTTTTGCGAAAGCATCGCGTTCTCCGCCGACGAAGTTGCACGCGTTTTCGAGGCGGCCAGCGCACTCGACATGCCGGTCAAGTTGCATGCCGATCAACTGAGCGATGGCGGCGGTGCAGCGCTGGCCGCCGCCTACGGCGCCCTGTCTGCCGATCATCTGGAATATACGTCGGTAAAAGGCGTACAGGCGATGGCTGACGTCGGTACGACCGCTGTCCTGTTGCCGGGTGCGTTCCTGACGCTCGGCGAAACGCAGAGTCCGCCGATCGAAGCACTGCGCGATATGCGGGTCCGCATGGCGATCGCCACCGACTGTAATCCGGGTACCTCGCCGATCTGCTCGTTGCGTACCGTCATGAGTCTTGCGCGGGCGCTGTTTCGCCTCACCCCCGAGGAATGCCTGGCCGGGGTCACACGCAATGCGGCCCATGCGCTGGGCCTCAACGAGGACCGGGGCACGCTCGAGGCTGGAAAACGCGCGGACATCGCCATCTGGGACATCGGACATCCGCGCGAGCTGTCTTACTGGATGGGCTTGAACGAACTGAGCGAACTACTGGTCGCCGGCCAGCGTGTGATCGACTGATTTCCATTTTTCGAGCGCGCGGAGCGCAGACACGCCACCGTAGGTCGCGACGCAATACGGCACCAGGTAAGTCAGCGGTATCTTCCATGCGGCCGATTTATCCAGCTGCCCCGTGAGAATCAGGTCGCCCTGATTGATTGCGACGAGGATGGTGCCCACTAACGCAGCGACCTTCAGGCCGCGCACGACGATGTCCCTCTGAAAGGCGGTTTTCAGCCATGCTTTCATCGATCGCTTCCTTTTCGTCGGCTGTGAATGTCGGGCAGAAGCGACTATTCTGCGCGATCTGATGCTGATGGCAACAACGACAATCTTTTCTTGAAAGTCCCGCTGGCCACATCACGTCTGTTCGTGCTGGTGCTCGGATTGTTGACGGGTGTCGCGGCGCTGTCGATTGACATGAGCCTCCCGGCGATTCCCGAAATGGTCCGCGAACTCGCGACCAACATGTCGCTCGGACAACAGGTCATCAGCCTGTTCATGATCGGTGTCGGGCTCGGCCAGCTGCCCGCCGGATTTCTGTCGGATCGCTACGGCCGCTTGCCCGTCCTGACCGTCGGCGTTATTACCTATACGCTCGCCAGCGTCGTGACGTCCGCAGGCAATCAGATCGAAATCGTGCTTGCGGCAAGATTCTTTCAGGGCCTGGGCGCTTCGGTCGGCATGGTCATTACGCGCGCAATCGTGCGCGACATTGCCAGCGGCAAGCAATTGGCGCGCTTGATGTCCGTCATGATCATGATATTCACGGCGACGCCGATGCTTGCGCCAATCATCGGCTCATACCTCACCTCGATGTACGGCTGGCGTGCGAATTACATCGCAATGGCGGCTTTCGGGTTCATCATGATTCTTTGCACCTCAACCGTGCTGCACGAAACCCATTCGCCGACACGCGAGCACCGCATCGTGCACCAACTCGTCCTCAGTCTTCGGGAATTCTTTTCGCATCGCCAAAGCGTGTTTGGCACCCTGCTCGTCATGCTGGCAGCCGTCGGTTTTATTTCGATGATCACGACCTCCGCGGCCCTCATCATCGACGTCTTCGGCGTGCCAGTGCAGTACTTCGGCTACATTTTCGCGCTTTCGGGCATTGGTATCCTGTTGGGATCGACGCTCAACAGGACCATGTTGCGGCGCTACTCCACGCTGCAGATGACCGGCGTCGGCGCTGCGATAACCGGCATTGCGGCAGTTCAGCTCTTTATCATCGCGTGGCTCGGACAGGCGCCCTTGTGGTGGATCTGGGGAAATGCCGTCATTTTCATGTTCGGCATGGGATTCCTGCTGCCGAACGCGACCTCTCTCGCACTCGATCCGGTGCCGAACATCGCGGGCACCGCCTCGTCGCTGGTCACGGCGCTGCAGAATCTTGCCGGTTCGGCCGGTTCGTTCGCGGCCGCAATCATCTTCGACGGCAGCATATCGCGGATCGTGGTGATCCTCGGCATATCGGGCGCTTCCACGGCCATCGTGTTTTTCCTTTTCCGCAAGGCAATTCTCGGCGAAGATCCCCTGCATGTCGCCGAAGATCACGAATAATCCGACGACCTCAGATCAGTCCGTTTCCGTGAGGATCTCGGCGACGTCCTTGCGCGATTGTGTCGGCAATACCTTCGGATAGCCGTACCAGATCAGTCCGACGACGTATTCCTCGCGCGCGTCGATACCGAGCAATTCAAAGAATCGATCATCGCGGGTAATCAGCCCCGTAGTCCATTTCGATGCAACGCCGGCCTCTGATAGATACAGCAGGATGTTCTGCACCGCGCAGCAACATGCGGCGTAGTCCTCTCGTGCACGCAATTCGTCGTCGGAATGCTTGCAGGTCACGACCAGCCAACCGGGAACGGCGGTGGCGTTATTCGCCTTGTGATCGCCGATGTCAGCGTTCTTGGTCTCGGTAACAATGGTGCGAATGAGCTCGACACTCGCGGCTTTCTTCTTTTCCCCAAGGACATAGAAGTGCCATGGCTCCGTGAGGTGATGATTCGGAGCCCAACGCGCGAGCTCTATCGCCTGCCGTACCAGTTCCCTGCTGACTTCTCGCCTCAGAAACATGTTGGTGCTGCGCCGCGACCGGATGCGTTCCGCGAGCAGGCGAAGGTTCCGGGATTCGCCGCCGGGCAGCTTGTCGGCCATGCCGGCTACGCCTTCTTGATGATCATTGCGATGCCCTGCCCGACGCCGATGCACATCGTGCACAACGCGTACTTGCCTTTCCTGCGCTGCAATTCATAGGCAGCCGTCGTCACCAGCCTTGCTCCCGACATACCGAGCGGATGGCCGAGCGCGATTGCGCCGCCGTTTGCATTGACGTGTTCGGCGTCGTCGTCGATGCCGAGCTCGCGCAAAACTGCGAGCGCCTGTGCGGCGAAGGCCTCGTTGAGTTCGATAACGTCCATGTGATTCAGGTCGAGATCCGCAATTTCGAGCACGCGCCTCGTCGCCGGCACCGGACCGATGCCCATCACGCGGGGCTCCACGCCCGCCGACGCCCAGGCTTCAATCCTGGCGATGGGCTCGAGGTCGTATTGATTCACGGCGTCGTCGGATGCCATCAGCAACGCGCAGGCCCCGTCATTGATACCAGAGGCATTGCCTGCAGTAACACTGCCGTCCTTTCTCACGATGGGTTTCAGTTTGGCAAGACCCTCGATCGTCGAATCCGCTCGCGGATGTTCGTCCGTATCGAACTCGAGCGGATCGCCGCGGTGTTGCGGCACCGATACCGGGATGATTTCCTCCCCGAAGCGGCCGGAAGACATCGCGTCCGCTGCCCGCTGCTGGCTGCGCAGGGCGAACTGGTCCTGATCTTCCCTGCTCACCTTGTATTCCAGAGCGACGTTTTCCGCGGTCTCTGCCATCGAATCAATGCCGTACTGCTCTTCGAGTTTTCTGTTGACGAAGCGCCAACCCAAAGTCGTGTCATAGACCTCGGCATTGCGGCCAAATGCAACCGTCGATTTGGCCAGGACGAATGGTGCACGCGACATGGATTCGACGCCGCCTGCGATCACGATGTGCGCTTCGCCGCACTTGATGGCATGTGCCGCATTGCCTACGGCATTCATGCCCGAGCCACACAGACGATTTACGGTCGCACCCGGCACGGTCGGCGGTAACCCGGCGAGCAACAGTGACATGCGTGCGACGTTGCGGTTGTCTTCGCCGGCCTGGTTTGCGCAGCCATAAACCACGTCGTCGATTTTTTCCGCTGGCAAGCTTGAATTGCGCGCGACCAATGCAGCAATCGGTACTGCCCCAAGGTCATCCGTGCGCACAGGGGAAAGCGCGCCGCCGTAGCGTCCGATCGGTGTGCGAACTGCGTCGCAGATCCATGCATTCGACATTCAATGACTCCCGTCAGGCTTCTGCGACGGCAGGCGCAGCAAGTTGTTCCGGATCCGACCGTTCGTAGCGGCGCCCCAGATAAGCGCCCGTGAATGCCCAGGCAGCGGCAACGACAGCGCCGGCAACCGCGATCCCCGGCAGCCCGAACGCCAGCGTTTCCTTGAGGCCGGTATGAATCCATGCCGTTATCATGTCACCGCCGCGATAGACGACGATGTCGATGACCGGCTTTGCCTTGTACCGTGCTTCCGAATCGACAAGCGTAAACAACATCTCCCGCCCCGGTCTGGTGATCGCATAGTTGCCGGCGCGACGCGCAATTTGCAGGCCGATGAGCACCGCAAGCAGCGGTATGACAGCGACGACGAGCCAGCCGCCGACCATCAGCACCGGTATCAGCGCGAGCGTCGGCGCCATGCCGAAGCGGGTCGCGAACCGGCCCGTCACAAAGATCGCGGTCACGACGGTCAGCGTGTTGACCGCGAGATCGATGCCGCCCCAGATCTGCGTCCTTTGCTCGCGATCGAATGCTTCGAGCATCTCCCGCAATTCCATGAAAACAAAGGTATTCATGGTGACGTACATCAGTATGAACGCGCCGATGCCGAGCAGGTAGGGGTTCTTCAGGAGAAGCATGAAGCCCGAGAACGGGTTCTTGCCGAGCTGCTGGGCCCGGCTAAGGTCGGCCCTGACATCGACATTGCCGAGTTCCGAGACCTTGAGCTTCTCGAGCGTCGCGATGATCGGGATCGGCACGAGCAGCAACGCCGCAGCGATCCATAATAGGTTCATCGCGCCGATGTCGTCTGCGAAGAACGTGGGTATCGCGGGCCCGATGATCGCGCCGACGCTTGCGCCGGTACCGATGATCGCGAACAAACGCGGCGCCTGTTCCTTGGAATACACGCCGGACATGAAACTCCAGAAGACGGAGACGTGGAACAGGCTGAAGACGCTGAGCCAGACGTAGAAAACCTTGTCGACATTGGTCGAGTCTGCGACGAGGGTCGTGCCGACAAAAAAGAGCGCAAACGTGGCTGCAAAGAATCCGTATACGCTCGGCACGACATGGCTGAACTTGATGCGCGAAATCATGCCGCCGTAAACCGTCACTGCAATGACGCTGAATACGAAGGTCTGGGTCCAGAGCCAGCTGACTTCGGTGCGGCTCCAGTCACTCGCCATGGCATCCCTGACCGGTCGCAGAATGAAATACGCAATCATCAGGATGAGAATGAACAGGAACGAAAGCACCGTCGCCCGGATTTCGTTGGGCTCGACCTTGGTCAGCGCTTTGACGATTCGCGCGATCGGCCCGTTGCGGTCTTTCATCTGCGTCATTCCTTAGTGCAGGCAACCCGGTCTAGACTGCCACACCTAGCCCGGATATTGCACCAGCCGGGCACGGGTGCCGGCGGACCACCCTGGTGGCCCGCCGGTATCGAACTTTGCTGATATGAACCGCTTACCGTCTACAGCGCGGCTTTGGCGGCACGGAGGAGCTCATCTGCCGGCAGCCGGATTTTGTAATCCGGTTCGACGAAGTCGAAAACGATCCGACCGGATTTGTCGATGACGTATACCGCCGGAACGGCAAGCGCGTCATATTTGTCGATCGACGACTCGGCGTAATCCCGGCCTCTCTGGTCGAAACGCTCTTTCATGCCCTTCTCGACGCGGAATGCCGTGCCGAGTGCCCTGGCCGCATTGATGTCCGAATCGGACAGAATCAGGTAATCGAGCCCGTCGATGTCTTCCTGTGTTTCTTGCTTCAGGCTCGAATACAGGATCTCCGGCCGATCGTTGCTCAGGAACAGCACATCGTAGCCGGACGCCCTGATCTGTGGGATGACGGTGCGAATTTCCGAGAGGTGCATGTTGCAATACGGGCACCAGCCACCCCTGAATGAAATCAGAATCGTCGGCCGCTGCAGATTATCGGGGTCGAAGACGTAGGGTTTGCCATCCACGGTGCGGACCGTAAAAGCCGGTGCGCGGTCACCTTTCTTCAGCGGTGTGGTCTGCTCGGCGCTCTCGGGGAGCTTCCAGTAGTTGTCGGCGCTCGCCAGGTTGGCCTGCGACAGGACCAGCGTCCCGAGCAACAGCAACAGGAACACCAGGTAAACGAGCTTGCGGCCGATCGTCATGACGTTTCTCCTTATTCGACGGTCGAGAAGACCGCCGAATGACGGAGATTATTACATGGCGCGACTGAGTTCAGCTCACATTGCTTTTTCGAGGAGGTCGCTCTGCTCGATATCGGACGAGCCGCGGCAGCGTGCCTTGGCCCGGTACATCGCCTGGTCGGCGGCGCGCAACAGGCCGGTCAGCGTATTGGCGTGTTCGGGATAGAGCGCGAGGCCGATCGCCGCAGCGCAAGCGAGCTGGAGCTCCTCGATATGGTAAGGCTCTTCTAGCACGCTCGTCAGCCGGGTCGCCAGCCGCTCGGCGACGTCGCCGGCAACGTCCGGAATCAGGACCACGAATTCGTCTCCGCCAGGGCGCCCGATGATGTCATGGGCGCGAAAACTGGACTTGATTCTCTCGGCGGCAATCACGAGTAACTGATCGCCGACCTCATGCCCGTATTCGTCATTGATCTTCTTGAAATCATTGAGGTCGATGAACAGCAAGGCGCCGGTCGCATCGTCGGCGGATTCCGAAAGCAGGCGCGATGCGTTGGTCTCGAACCCGCGGCGGTTGAGCACGCCGGTCAGCGGATCGCAGTGGGCGATCGATTCCATCTGCTGGACCTCCGCCTTGCCGTCCGTAATGTCGACGAAGGTCACCGCGACATCCTCGCCGACCGGTTCGCTGATGACGCGCATCCAGCGCAACTTGCCCTCGAGCTCGATCTTGACCTCGGTATCGAAAACCTCCGCGTTCTGCGCCGCCTCGAGGAAGCGTTCGTACAGCAGATCCGCGTCGCGCTGTTCCAGGCTGACCGTAAACAGCGCCATCATGTCTTTCGCCGAACAGTGGATCATCTCGTCCGGATTGGTCTGCAGGATACGTCCCGCCGCCGCATTGGCAAAAATGCAGCGCAGCTCGCGATTATCGTAGCTGTCGTCCGCCGAGATCCAGCTCATGCGGATGATGCCGTTGACGGAGTGGTCGATCAGCGTACGCAAGAGCTTTTCACTGTTTTGTACCTCCCGCTGCGCGTTCTCGACATCGCTCACATCGCGAAACATCAACACGCGGCCTCGTCCCGTGCCCGTCTTTTTGGTCGCGATCGGCGTTACCTGCAAATGCAGGAACCGGCCGGTATAGGTCATCATCTTTTGCGGCATGCCGGTGTCGAGTGCCGCATGCACTTCGGGAACGTCGTCACCGAACACGCCGTCTATGGACACGCGCAGCGCCTCGTTCTCGGAAATATTGAGGAGCCTTTCCGCGCCATGATTCAGGCCGATCACGCGCTCCTGGTCATCGACGACGATGACCGGGTCCTGCATGTTCTGAAAGACGGTTTCATAGGCGAGCGGGTTGAATTCGATAATCTGGTCGCCCAGGAGCAGCCAGGCATATATCGGCAGCATCCATGCAAGCACCAGCGGAACGATCGAGATGGTGTCGGGTCCGGCGCCGAAATCGTAGGCGACGACGGTAATGATCGGCGCCATGGCTGTACCGGCGATAAGGAAAAGCCCGCGGCGGTGCGTCGGGGCAACCGCCGAGCTGTGGAGTAACAGGCCCAGCATGGCGGCACTCACGACCAGGTAGGCGAAGGGTGCGTGCACGAAGAGGAACCAGCGCCCCCAGGCGAGTGGCCGGGTGAGGAATTCGCCATCGGCGTTGGTCGCGGGGTACAACCACATGAGCTGGTGCGAGTGATTGGTGGCCGCGATCAAGATCGACGCCACCGGGATGATCAGCAACGCCGCGATGAGGGCCTTCGGCGTATCGTTTCCGGTGATCTCGCGAAAGCAGATCAGCATGCCGACCGGGACCAGGCCGGTGCCGACGAAATGCATGACCCGCCCGACCATGAACACCGGCATGGAAATCGCGACGAGCTCGATCGCACCGCCCAGGACCCACAGGCCGACGATCATGAACGTCGCACCCATGGCGGGCGTTCCCAAGGCGTTTTTGCCGCGCAACACCCTGAGCGCGAGCAGCATGTAACAACTCGCGCAGATGCCCAACAGGACTGACAGGACGACGTCGAGTGTCAACACTTCGATAATCTCTGGGCCCAAGTCTGATTGCCGGCACACCCGGATTAGTCCGGATTCCGGAATATGTGGAATTGTAAAGAGCGCAAGCTGTTGATTCTGGGACCTGTTCCACAGCTTTGGCCGGTCCCAACGGGGCCGCATATGGTCATTTTTAGCAGTTTATAGGCCATTTTCGCGGCCCCCGGCCCGCCGCGCGTCGCGCATCCGCGGCGTTGTGTGATGCAGTCGATAGGCCACCCGCTGCGCATCGCCCAGAATCGTCGCATGGATGAGAACAAGCCAGCAGGCGTGCGGGTCAGGCGCCCGTCGGCCGGACGCCCCGCCGTGGATGCCGCGGGTGCAGAAGCTGCGGAGGCCGACGAGCTCGAACTCGTCAGCACCCAGATGCTGAAGCAAATATTGTCTTCCAGGGATTTCGAGAATCGCAAAGGCGTCGCCGACGCGGCGAGGCGCGACCGCGACGGCGTGCTCGCACGCGATCCGCAGACCGGCTACTTCGTGGTCCTGGACGAGGAGGAGCTGCGGGCCATCGTGGAAAGCGGCCAGGCATTGCCGAAGCTGAGCCGCCCGTCGGATGTCACGGCCGAGCCGTTACACGACTATGCGGATGACGAGCACCTCTCCCTGGTCAGCATCCAGGCGCTGCGGCGGGTCCTCGACGACGCCACGGATGCCGAAAGTGAAGCTCTAACGGATAAGCAGGAATTCGATCCCTATCGTTCGCAATAAGGGATCGCGGCTTCGTCGCTGCGTGCACGTCCCTGTGCGCAGCGACATAAGTACATCCCTGTACAAAAAGCCGCTCCTGCAGTTCCAATAGTCACCGAGCAGTTCAGGTATTCGCCGAGGCGCAGGTTTGCCGGAAGATCTGTCGCGCATTCTCGCGCGGCACCTCGAGCAGTATCTTCAGGAAATGTGCGGCATTGCCCTCCGACGCCACGGCGCCTTCGAGGTAGGGATCGTCTGTGCCCTTGAGTGTCGTCCGCCAGCTCAGGATCGCGACCGTTGCGGCCAGCCGCGTCTTGATCAGGTCGAAGAGCACGTCGATCTCTGCGACGTCGAGCGGCGTCACCTTGTGATAGCCGTGCAGGAACTCGGCGATACTCGAGAACGGATTGCCCTCCAGTTCGCGAAGGTAGGAGGCACCGATGGCGACGTCGGCGATCAGCGGCGCGTGCACCATGTCGCCGAAATCGATGATGCCCGCGACCCGATCAGGATCATCCGTATCGATGAGCACGTTGTCGGGATTCAGGTCGCTGTGAATGACCTGGGCGCGAAGTTCGGGAAATCGCGGCAGGGCATGGGTCTCGAAGTCATCCAGCGTGTGCGCGACACCCTGGCGCAGCGCCGGCTCCGCCACGTAATCCAGGATCTTTCGAATCGCGGGCGCCTGCTGCATATCCCAGAGCAGGCCGTGATCGCTGCCCGCATGCTCGAACTCGTGCAGCGCCCGCCCGAGGTGTGCGAGGCTCTGGCCCAGATGCCGGCATAGCGCTGGCGATGCAGGCAGGTTACCCAGCGGCCGGCCTGGCAGGAAGGTCAGGACGCGCGCGATGTGCTCCTTGCCTGCCGCCGAAATCCTGATGCTCGAGCGGCCGTCCAGCGTTCGCTGGATGCGCGGCACGTTGACGGGACAATCGTGCACCGAGAGATACGCTTCGAGGTGCAGGAGCGCCTCGATCTGAAAATCGGTGGCGAGCGAGTCTTCGGCCAGATTGGCGATCTTCAGCACGAACTGGCGCCCATCCGCACAGTGCAGCCGCAGGTTCTGGTCCCGCTCGCCGAGTAGCGGCTCGAGCCTGACCGCCAGACCGTACTGATCCAGCACGATATCGAGGATATCGCCGTGCGCGATTTTCGGGGTTTCGGTCTCGATTACCGCAAACGGGTCTGCCCCGGGCACCAGCTGCCCTCCGGAACCGGAAAAGGCCGCAGTATGGTGTGGCAGCCCCGCAGCATCAAGGCGGGAAATAAAGCCGATTTACCCTATCGAAATGGCCGTATAAGCCCGATACGGTTACAATCCGCATTGCTCGTCCTCGGGGCCGCGCATTTAATATAGAAAAAAAGGGCTTGCGGGCCGTCGTGAGTGATTTCCGCATGAGCGGGCTCTACGCCATCCCAGCATCCTGCTTTGTCCAAGAATCAGAACTGTAAGGACTCAAAGTCATGCCACTTGATATTACTTTTACACTGAGCGATCAGGATCTCGATCACTTTCAGGGAATTGTCGATAAAGCAAAGGGCGCGATGGAAGGCGGGGCATCCGAAGAATCCGTCGTGGCTGCGGCAAAGTCCCTGATCGATGATGCGCGATCGGGTGATCTTCCCGCGTTCATCGGCAGTCGGTTGGACAAGCTGGAAGTCGTTATCAATATGATCAACGACGAAGAGTGGCAATTGAGCGATGAAGAGCGTGGTCGCGTCATCGGCGCCCTGATCTATTTCTGCGACCCCGAAGATCTGATTCCGGATCACGTTCCCGGATTCGGCTTTCTCGATGACGCTATCTATGTCGAAATCATCATTCGCGAGCTCGGCGCTGAAATCGAATCCTATGAAGAGTTCTGCACCTTCCGCGAAAAAGAGGAAGCACGCCGCAAAGAGTCTGGCGAAGACCCTTATGTCGATCGTGAGGCGTGGCTGGCCGACAAGCGCGCGACCTTGCATGCCCGCATGAGAAAGCGCCGCCGCGGTATTACCGGTGGCGGCGGCTGGCGCCTGCGCTGGTGAGCCGGCGCGGCAATGCCGCGCTTGTAGCGAGAGAGCGAATGCCGATGACGCGAGCTCAGGGCCCTTCTGCCTGAGTACGCCATTTTTCGATCGTCGGCGGCGTATAACTTTCAAACTGTCGTAACAGCCCGGCTGGCGTGTCCGCGACCAGCAGCATGTGCCGGTGCTCGGGATGCAGAAAACCCTGCGCCGCTGCATGGTCGAGGAATGCCAGCAGGTGATCGAAATAACCGCCGACGTTTAGCAAACCACACGGCTTTTCGTGGAACCCGAGTTGTCCCCAGGTGATCACCTCGACAATCTCCTCGAGCGTCCCGAATCCGCCCGGCATGGCGATGAATCCGTCCGATAAGACAGCCATCAGTGATTTGCGCTCGTGCATCGAGTCGACGACATGTAACTCCGTCAGGCCGGCATGGGCGATTTCCTTGTCGTGCAGCGCGTGCGGCATGACGCCCGTCACCGTGCCGCCGGACTCGAGCACGGCGTCGGCAAGTGCGCCCATGTTGCCGACGGCGGCGCCGCCATACACCAGGCCGATGTCCTGCTGGGCAAGCATCCTGCCGAGCTCCCTGGCAGCGGCGAGATAAGAATCGCCCGTGCCGGAACTCGAACCGCAGTAGACGCACAGGCGGTTCATCACCCAACCTGATAATCAAACGGCAGGCCGGCGCGAACCATGAATGATCGTGTGCAGTTCAGGCCTGGCTTTTTTCATTTCCTCGGGCGTCAGCGCATCCAGCTCGTGGGGAAATACCAGCCATTCCGCCGTTTCCTTGATGTAGTAGTCGGGTACGAGATCGGTCGTATTGCGCGTCGGCTTGTACCACGGCACGGCAACGCGGATGTCGGAGGGCGTGTTGCCTCGCGCGCGAACCTTGATTTCGTCGATGACGGCCCTGATCGTGTTGCCGGTATCGAACACGTCATCGACGATCAACACGCGGTCATCGTGGCGGATCTTCTTGATGATGTAATTTAGACCGTGCACGGCGACCTCGCCCCGCTCGTCGACGCCGGTATAGGACGAGGTGCGGATGGCGATGTGATCGGCTTCGACGTCGCAGTAGGCGAGGATCTCCTGGACCGCCATGCCGACGGGCGTACCGCCACGCCAGATCGCGATGATAATCGTCGGCTCGAAGCCGGATTCGAGGATCTTCACGCCCAGCCGAAACGAGTCCTCCAGGAGCTCCCGGGCGGAGATGACGGTCTTGTCCATTTCAGGCCTGTCCGTAGAAACGTTCGTCGTTATAATGCGCGCAGAATAGCCCGCTCAAGTCTACACCGTCGCATCCAAAAGAACAGGAATGAACAAGAACTACGTCGCCGCCAACGAACTCTTGCTGGATTCCTTCCAGCTCGCCGTCAACATCTTCGATTCCGGGTTCCGGCCCGATTTTCTGGTCGGCCTGTGGCGCGGCGGCAGCGGCGTCGGCATTGCCGTTCAGGAGGGGCTCGACTATCTCGGCTGCGAAACCGACCACATTGCGATCCGCACCTCGTATCGCGGCCAGGAGCAGTATCCCGCGATGATCGACAAGGCCGAGTCGATTCGCGCGCATGGCCTCAGATACCTGCACGAGCGCGTCTGCGAGGAGCATTCGATGCTCATCGTCGACGACGTCTACAGCACCGGCTCGAGCGTCGCCGCGGTCATCAAGTCACTGGCCAAGAAAGCGCGGCGCAACCTGCCGCACGATATTCGCGTCGCCACCGTCTGGTATCGACCGACCAACAAGACGATCCGCATTCCCGACTACTACGTGCACGAGACCGCCGACTGGCTGATTCTGCCCTATGAACTGAGTGGGCTTTCCCTCAATGACCTTCGACAACAGAAACCAGAGATTCAGTCGGTAATTGACCGCCTTTCCGCGTTGGTCGAGAAGCGCGAGAAAAAACCCGCGGCATAATGCGCACAGTACCTGCGCTTCACACACGCATCCGTCTGCGATAGTCACGCCCGGCCAAATTGGCCCCTGCTTCGCGCCTCCGAATGTCCGCTTTGTCCCGAAAGCGGACGTTCGGCTAGACTTGGTCAAAAGGGCCGCTAAAGACCCTAAGCGGACATCAATCGCTAGGTAGTTCTGCGAATTGCCTTCGCTGATACCTATGCTGATAGTGATTCCCCGATGTGTGTCGATTTGGTGGTACTAGCCAATGGCACAGCTATTTCAGGAATTGAAGCGCCGTAACGTTATCCGAGTTGCCGCTGCCTATGCGGTTGCGGCGTGGCTGTTGATCGAGATCTCCGCGACTACTTTCCCGATGCTCAGACTGCCCGACTGGACTGCCACGTTTGTCACTGTGTTGTTGATGATTGGCTTCCCCGTCGTGCTGATCTTTGCCTGGGCGTTTGAACTCACGCCCGAAGGGATAGTAAAGGAAAAGGATGTCGTCCGCTCTGAATCGGCCACTAATTTCACCGGCCGCAAACTTGATTTCGCCATCATCAGCGTGCTGGCGATTACCGTTATCTACTTGGTTGCGGAAAAATTTTATCGGACCGACGATCCAGCAGTTGAGTCGCAGATTAGTGCATCCATTGCAGTGCTCCCTTTTGTCCCCTTGAGTTCAGGCGAAGACGATGGCTATTTCGCCGACGGATTAACCGAGGAAATCCTGAATGCTCTGGCACAGTTGCCGGAGCTGCAGGTGACCGCTCGGACGTCCTCCTTCTTCTTCAAGGGGCAAAACATCCCTGTGCCCGAAATTGCCGACCGTCTTGATGTAGCGCATATCGTCGAGGGTTCGGTGCGTCGCCACGAAGAGCAGCTCCGAATCACAGCGCAGTTGATCCGTGCGTCGGATGGAATCCACCTGTGGTCAGAGTCTTATAATCGTACGCTTGATGACGTTTTCGCGGTACAGGAGGACATCGCCGAGAATATCGCGGCAGCGCTGGACGTGGTGCTCGACAACGACACCCGTCGAGTCATGCGCAACGCCGGCGTGCGTGATCCACAAGCGTTCATTGCGTACCAGAAAGGCCTCGAACTTTACGCACTGGCCCATCCCAGTGAGCAACAACAAGCCCTCTTATTACAGGCCAATGCGTTTTTCGAGCAAGCCATTGAACGTGTACCCGACTTCTCCGACGCACACCACCATCACTCTGACTACTACTCCCACGTACTTCTGGATTTCGCGGCAGGCCGCCAGATCGAGGGTTTTTCAGATGATGACCTCGCCGCCGCCCGTGCGGCGCAGCAGGCGGATCTCACCGCCGCTGTTAAATACGCCCGCGACAACGGGCGGCGATTGAACGCAGAGTTCGACCGTGCGTTATTGACCGGTAACTGGCAGGATCTATCGGCATCGATCGATCGCGTACTGAATAAGTTCGGCTGCACACGACCGCTTTGGCTTCATACAATCGCATTGCCATACGATAAAACCGACGATGTAAGGTTGTTCTTCCGGCGGCAGATTGACTGCGACCCGCTGCAATATTATGGCTGGGTTTGGGAAGCGAACGCGCTTATCTGGCTCGGCGAGTTCGATGCAGCCGCAAATGTCGCATTGGTTGGACTGGATACTGTGCCCGAGGAACGTTTGCGATGGGTTTTGGTAAAAGCACTAATCGCAGCGGGACGATACGCTGAAGCGGAGGCAATAATCGACCGTGACATGCGCGGTGAGGCAGCCACATTGAGCACCCGAATTATGCTCGCGACGGCACGAGGAGACGTCCCCGCAGCCCGAACGCTGCTTGCGACCTTACGTGCGAAATTCGGAACCGGTAGCGAAGACGCGATTCACTTTCATGCATGGCTGGGTGATCGCGAGGTCGCCAATCGTATTGCGGCCGAGGTCGACGCCCGTCCCTTTGGCTACATGATATTGTCCCTTGCCATCAATAACTGTTTTTGCGGATCACCATTCGACTTGGAAGAGACGCCAAACTTCGCCCGCATGCTGGAAGAGGCCGCACTGCATTGGCCTCCAGTCTCACCGATCAAGTGGCCGCTTAAGAACTGGTAGAAGGATGGAGCCCATGTTGTAATTTTTCGGTGACCATCAGGCGTTGTGATGATGATCCGAGAATTCGGGCTGACGTGAATCGTAGATCCATATATGTCGGCTTCTGGCCGAAAGCGGATCTGCAAAATTCCTTGAATTGACTTGACCGAATGTCCGCTTCAGAGATAAGCGGACATTCGGCTCGTATCGCGCGCCGGGATAATCAGATCCTTTCGCCGAGCAGATGGACCGCCGATATCGAGCGGTCGTCGCCGAGCGTGATGAGCGCGAATAGTTTTTCCGCGATATCGCGCGCATTAGAAAGGCGTCTCTCCGTAATTGACGATGCGTCATAGTCGAGCACGACGAAGTCCGCCTCCCTGCCCGTGGCGAAGTTGCCGATCTTGTGGTCGAGGTAGAGGGCTCTTGCGGCACCCAGTGTCGCCAGATACAGCAACCTGAATCCCGTTATTGACTGTTCCTGCAAGTGGAGCACTTTGTAGGCCTCGGAGAGTGTCCTGAACATGTTGAGGCTGGTACCGCCACCCACGTCCGTGCCGACGCCGACGCGGATGCCGGATTCGCTGGCCGTGCGCAAGTCGAAAAGGCCACTGCCGAGAAACAGGTTTGAGGTCGGACAGAACGCAATTGCCGCGCCGACTTCGGCCATTCGCTGCCGGTCGGCGCTGTCAAGGTGCAGGCAGTGAGCGAATACCGATCGCTCGCGCGCGAGCCCGGTCTGTTCATAGACGTCGAAATAACTTCGGCTCCACGGAAATTTCTTTGCGATCAGCTCGACTTCGTCTTCGTGTTCCGCGAGATGCGTGTGCACGTGGACGTCCCGGTACTCTTCGGCGAGATTTCCGGCGGCCTTCAGTTGCGCTTCACTCGAGGTCAGTGCAAAACGCGGCGTGATCGCGTAGCCGAGGCGGTTCCTGCCGTGCCACTTCTCGATCAGCTCTCGGCTCTGCGTATGAGCGGATTGCGGGTCGTCCCGCAGCGATTCAGGGCAGTTCTCGTCCATGAGCACCTTGCCCGACAGCAATCGCATGCCGCGTTTGTCCGCGGCTTCGAAAATGGCGTCGACGGATTGCGGATGTACGGTCGGAAACACGAGTGCGGTCGTCGTGCCGTTTCTCAAGAGTTCGTCGACGAAGAATTCGGCCACTGCGTTGGCGTGTTCAATGTCGACAAACGCTTCTTCCGCGGGGTATGCGAATCGCTCGAGCCAGTCCAGTAACTGCTCGCCATAGGAACCGATGATGTCGATCTGCGAGAAGTGCACGTGGCAGTCGATGAAACCGGGCGCGATGAGCTTGCCGCTGTAATCGGTGATCTCGGTATCGGCGGACAGCCCGGGCATCAGCTTGGCCGCTGCCCCGAGCGCCGCAACGTGGCCGTCCTCGACGATCAGCAGGCCGTCCGCGAAATATTCAATATTGCGCGGTTCGGCGTCACCGCCCGGATCGCCGAGGCAGTGCAGGATCGAGGCCCGGAATGCCTTCCGCTCCGGCATGGTCTCAGGGTTTCTCCAGCATAGGCGGGTTCTCGAGGATGAACTCCTCGCAGTTATCCGCTGACGGTGCGCGGTCGATGATCAGGAACTCATGGCCCGCCTCGAGGCCGATCATCGGCATGTGCCACACGCCTTTGTGATAGTTGATGCCCTCTCTGCCATCGGTGACGAATGCGCGCAGCTCGTCAACGTCTACGTCCTCGCCGGCGGGTGCCACGACGACGACGAAAGAAAATGGCGACAGCGGGATGAACGCCTGACTGCCGTGCGGGTGCCGTTCGACCATGTCGATCACGTACGGAAACGTGGCCGCTCTCTTGCAACGCGCAATGCTGACCGCCACGCGTCCACCTGCCGAGTCGACGTCGATGGTTGCGAGATCGTGAAAGCGCTCGAAGCGCGCATCGTTCATGGCCGCTTTGTTTGCCGCCGAGGCACGAATGAGATCGCCGTAGGGCGCGAAGCGATCGGCCGTGATCGGCACCGGCTTGATGACTTTGCCACCCGTCACGCTTTGCCGCCGCGCGCTAACATTCCGTACAGGCGAACGCGACTCACGCCGCCGTCGGGAAAGATGTTGAGCCGCAGGTGCGAGACGGGGCCTACGTCTCGCAGCTCGTTTTCGAACTCATGTTGCCTGTCCGCGTCGAGCTTGCACTCCGGTAGCAGGACTTCCCAGGTTTCGCTCGACGATTCGAGATTGCTCTCGTCCCCGGTCAGGGCCGCCCTGAGCTCGGCCCGGTCCGGGTAGTTGCCTTTGAAGTGGGCGGTATCGATCTCGACCTTCTCGATGCGGCCCGGATGGCCCAGCCGCAGAATGACCCAGTCGTTGCCGGGCCCGCGCCGCCGCGCGGTTTCCCAGCCGTCACCCATATCGGTGCCGCGCCCGGATAAATTCAAATTGTGCTTGCTGCCATAGTGCTCATTGCTGCAGGCGATAGCGCGACCGCCGTTTTCAATGGCGAACAGGTCGATGACCTGATTCTCGTCCACCTGATTCCAATCCGGACGTATCTCGCCGTAGATCCTGAGCCTCGCGACGCCGCCATCCGGATAGATGTTCAATCGCAGGTGCGTGCACGCCTTGTCGTTATTGACCGGGTGAAAATGGTGTGCGTCTCCTTTCAAGTCAACCTTCGGCAGCAGCTTCCACCAGTCGCTACGATCGTCGGGCACACCCGCGTCGCTCGTACAAGCATCGATCGATGCCGACGGCGGGTAATTGCCTGTGAAAAAGCTCGTGTCGATATCGAAGCCGTGCACGATTCCCGGAATGCCGAGACGGATGATGCAGTGGTCGTGACCCGGCGTGCGCTTGCGGCGACTCTCCCAGCCATCCATCCATTTGCCGTGATCGTCGTACTTGCCTTCGATGAACACCGGGTCCTGCGGTTCGATGAGCCGTTCTTTCGCCGCAAAGAATTCGTCGGTGGCATAGACGACACGGCTGCCGAGGCGCGGCTGCTCGAGCCGCACCCATACCTGGAACGGATTTTTCGTTTGGCCGGTCATGGGCTGTCCACCGTTTCCAGTCGCAGGCGCGCGATCTTGTGTATCTCCGATATCGCATTCGCGAATTCGGTTTCGCTGTCGTTTGCCAACCGTTCCGCGAATGCTTTAAGGATCTCGCCGCGGTTGGAATTTCGCACTGCCATGACGAACGGAAAACCGAACTTCTCCTTGTAGCGCTCATTCAGCGACTGGAACTCGGCGAATTCTTCCGGCGTGCATTGATCTATACCGGCCGACGCCTGTTCTTGCGTCGATTCCTGCGTCAGTTGCCCGGCGACGGCTGCCTTGCCGGCGAGGTCGGGATGTGCCCTTATGAGCTCGAGCTTTCTTTCGTCCGATGCCTCATCGATGCAGTTGGCGAAGAGCCGCGCCAGCTCCGCCGCATCGCTTACGTTGCGGCCTTCCGCATAGGTCTCTTCCGCGACCCACGCCGAGTGTTCGTAGATACCGCCGTAGCGCGCGACGAATTCTTCACGCGTCTGCGGCATGATGCTCCCGCCAGTGGTTCGCGATGTCGATGCGGCGTGTTATCCAGACCTTTTTTTTCTTTTGCACGTAGTCGAGGAATCTTTCGACGGCCGCGGCGCGGCCGGGCCTTCCCGCAAGCCGGCAATGCAGGCCGACCGACATCATCTTCGGTTGGGTCCCGCCCTCCGCGTACAGGACGTCGAAGGAGTCTTTCAGGTAGTCGTAGAACTGTTGGCCCGAGTTGAAACCCTGCGGCGTCGCAAAACGCATGTCGTTGGCATCGAGCGTATAGGGAATCATCAGCTGCGGCTCGCCGTAGCTCAGATCCCAGTACGGCAGGTCGTCGGCATAGGTGTCGGAATTGTAGGCAAAGCCGCCCTCTTCCGCGGCGATGCGGTGGCTCCGTGGGCTGCAGCGGCCGAGATACCAGCCGAGCGGCCGTTCGCCGGTTACCTCGCGATGGATCTCGATCGCCTTCCTGAGGTGCTCGAGCTCCGTCTTTTCATCGACGAACTGGTAGTCGATCCAGCGGTAACCGTGGCTCGCGATTTCCCATTCCGCCTCCCACATCGCATCGACAACGACCGGATTGCGCTGTAGCGCCATCGCCACGCCGAATACCGTCACCGGCATCTTTCTTTTCGTGAACATGCGATACAGGCGCCAAAAGCCGGCGCGCGCACCATATTCATAAATCGACTCCATGTTCATGTGCCGCTGGCCAGGGATCGGCGTCGCCGAAACGATCTCGGAAAGAAAGGCCTCCGATGCTTCGTCGCCGTGCAACACGCAGTTTTCCGCACCTTCTTCGTAGTTGATCACGAACTGCAGCGCGACACGCGCATTGCCCGGCCACTTGACGCGCGGCGGCCTGCCGGCGTACCCGACGAGGTCCCTGGGATAATCGGCGTCACTCATTGCTGAACCTCGCCCCGGTACCAGGCATCGATCAGTGCCCGTTCTTGGTCGCTGATGCCCGTCAGGTTGCCGATCGGCATCGCCTTTAATACCACCGTCTGCTGGTGAATGCGCAAGGCTTCGGCAATGATCTGCTCGTCGGTGTCGAGCATCACGCCTGACGGTGCAGCGGGAAACGCGATGTGCGTCGGGTTTTGCGAATGGCAGGTCGTGCAGTGACTTTCGATGATCGGCCGGATCATCGTCAAGGTCACGCCGCCGGATATTGCCGCGCGACTCTTCGGCGCGATCGCGATGGCGACCACGAGCAGGATCAGGCCCGCTGCCACGATCGGCAGCGGCGAGGCGCGACCCTTGTGCCGCGCGACGAAATACACGCGTATCAACGCACCCGCGAGCGAAATGGCCACGAGAATCGCCCAGTTGTATTCGTGCGCGTATGTGAGCGCGTAATGGTTGCTCGTCATGACGAACAGCACCGGCAAGGTGAAATAGGTATTGTGCACGGATCGTTGTTTGGCCTTGACGCCGTCCTCCGGGTTGGGAGGCTCTCCGCGCGCCGCCGCATCCACCATCCTGCGCTGACCCGGGATGATTACGAAAAACACATTCGCGACCATGATCGTGCCTAGCACGACGCCGAAATGGATGTAAGCGCCGCGGCCGCTATACAGCTGGCAAAGACCGTACGCGAGCAATGTGATCAATACGAGGAGTACGGCGCCGAATGCCTCGTCGTTCGCTCCCAGCGGCGAACGGCAGAGAAGGTCATATACCAGCCAGCCGCCGACGATAAAAAGTGCCGCCAGACCGACGGCAATCGGTGCCGACAGTTCGGCGACCGTTCGATCGACGAGATAGACGTCGGCGCTGTACCAGTACACGAGGACCAAAAGGAACATGCCCGAGATCCAGGTCGTGTACGCCTCCCACTTGAACCAGTGCAGGGTATCGGGGAGCGCCTGCGGCGCTACTTTGTATTTCTGCGCGTGGTAGAAGCCGCCGCCGTGTACCGACCAGATCTCGCCGCCGACGCCTTTTCTATCGTCGGCGGAATCTTTCGGCGCTTCGAGATGATTGTCGAGCCAGATGAAATAGAACGAGGAACCGATCCAGGCGATACCGGTAATGAAGTGAACCCATCTAGCGAGGATGTTGAGCCAGTCGAGGATGTAAGCTTCCATGAACGAGTATCGTTGTTTGGCTAAAGGATGCGCACATTCTCGGGTATCGCGTCATTGTCCTCGATTCCGGCGAGGGCCGCATCTCTCAACTGAAGTAACTCCGCGGCGACTGCAATCGCGATGTCCGCCGGTTTCTTGCTTTCGATGCCGGACACGCCGATCGGGCAGGTCAGCCTGTCGAGCAATGCATCCGGCATCGCCTGCTTGCGCATCAAGCGCTCGAATCGCCGGCGTTTCGAGAGCGAGCCTATCAGTCCGCAGTACGCGAAGTCACCGCGCCGCAATACGCGGTCACAGATGTCGAAATCCAGCGGGTGACTGTGGGTCATCACGAGATAGTGCGTCTCGCGCGGCATCGCGGCCACCTCTCGCGCGGGATCGTCGGTTTCCACCGCGGTAACGTTGGCGGGCAAGCGGTCAGGAAAGACCTGGCGCCGGCTATCGACCCAGCGGATCTGACAATCGAGTTTTTGCAGCACGTCAACCGTGGCCGTACCGACGTGCCCGGCGCCGAATATCGCCACGTGGAAAGCGCCTGGCAGGACCGGCTCCAGCAGGAAATTATCGACGCGCTGCGGGACGTCGCTGCCGGCCACGATCCGCCGTGCGGCGCCGATCACGGCTTCGTCGCACGGGTCCGCCGTGTCGAATGAAAGGCAGCGATTTTCTGTTATCAGGTACTTTCCGCCGTGTTCGTGCAGCGGCGTGACCAGCACGACCGGGTGGCGCTCTTCGTGCAACCGGCGCAGCTCCTCGAGCCACGCCACCGACGCCACTTCGACCCTTTCGAACAGTACGTCGACGATACCGCCGCAACACTGGCCGCAATTCGTACCCAGCGGGAAGCGCCGTTTGATGCGTTCTGCCTTGTAGACAACTTTTTTCTGCAGCTGTTGCGCCGCAATTCTCGTGCACTGGTATTCGAGCTGTCCCCCGCCGATCGATCCGATCGTCGCATTGCCGGTCACGATCATCTTGGCGCCCGTCTCCCGCGGTGCCGAGCCGCGCACGCCGCTGACGGTTACGATCACGCTACGCTCGCCCTTGCGGAGCGCGTCGCACAAGTCGGTGATCCACGCGTTCACCTGGCCACCTTACGTGCCATGACGGCCTCGAGCACCGCCTCCGGCGTCGCCGGCGCCTTGAGCCGCGGCGCCTCCCTGGCGCTGCCGACGCTCGCGACGGCGTCGCGTATTGCATGAAACACGGACAGACTCAGCATGAGTGGCGGTTCGCCGACGGCTTTGGAGCGGTGAATCGTTTTTTCGCGATTGGCAGCCGATTCGAGCATGCGCACGCGAAAATCGACGGGCAGGTCCGAGCTCACGGGAATCTTGTAGGTCGACGGCGCGTGCGTCATGAGCTCGCCCGCCTCGTTCCACCAGAGTTCCTCGGAGGTCAGCCAGCCGACGCCCTGGATGAAGCCGCCTTCGATCTGTCCCATGTCGATCGCCGGGTTCAGCGACTTGCCGCAATCGTGCAGTATGTCGACCCGCATTACCCGGTATTCACCCGTGAGCGTGTCGATGATGACTTCCGAGACGGCCGCGCCGTATGCGAAATAGAAGAATGGCCGCCCCCTTAGGGCCGAGCGATCGTAATTGATTTTCGGCGTGCGATAGAAGCCGGTCGCGGAAAGCGAGATGCGTGCGAACCAGGCCTGGTGAATCAGCTCCTGGAAGGCGATGCGCTCGCTGCCTACCTGCACCTCGTTGTTCGTAAAGCTGACCTCGTCTTCCGCCACCGAGTAATGCTCGGACGCAAATTTCGTCAGGCGCTTCTTTATTTTACGTGCCGCAGCCTGCGCCGCCTTGCCGTTGAGGTCGGAACCGCTCGACGCTGCCGTCGCCGATGCGTTGGGCACCTTGCCCGTGCTCGATGCCATGAGCTTGATGCGGTCGATGTCGATCTGCAGCTCCTCGGCGACGACCTGGGCAACTTTGGTAAAGAGGCCCTGACCCATTTCCGTTCCGCCGTGATTCAAGTGCACGGTGCCGTCGGTGTAGATATGCAGCAACGCCCCTGCCTGGTTCAGGTACGTCGAGGTAAAGGAAATGCCGAACTTCACGGGCGTCAGCGCAATGCCTCGTTTGACGTGCGCATGTTTCTTATTGAATTTCCTGATTTCAGCCACGCGATTGCGGTAGTCGGAACTCTGCTCGAGCTCATCGACGATCTCGTGAATGATGTTGTCTTCGATCACCTGCTGATACTGCGTGACGTTCCGCTCATCGATGCCGTAAAAGTTCTCGCGGCGCACGTCGAGCGGGTCCTTGCCGAGATGTCGTGCAATGGCGTCAACCACGCTCTCGATCGCAAACATGCCCTGTGGGCCGCCGAAGCCACGGAACGCCGTGTTCGAAACCGTATTCGTTTTGCAGCGGTGCGAGACGATGGTTACGTTTTCCAGGAAGTAGGCGTTGTCACAATGGAAAATCGCACGGTCGTTGATGGCGCCCGACAGATCCGCGGAGAAGCCGCATCGCGATGCGAACATGAACTCTATGCCTTGGATGCGCCCGTTGTCGTCAAATCCGACGTCATAGTCGATCACGAAGTCGTGGCGTTTGCCGGTCATGATCATGTCGTCGTCCCGGTCCAGGCGGTACTTGCACGGTTTGCCGGTTTTCTGCGCCATCAGTGCCGCGATGCAGGCGATAAGCGCTGGCTGGCTTTCCTTGCCACCGAAGGCGCCGCCCATGCGGCGGCACTCGACCACGACGTCTTTGGATTCCCTGCCGATCGCCGCGGCGACGAGATGCTGGATTTCACCCGGGTGCTGGGTGGAGCTGTAGACGAACATGTCGCCATGCTCGGCCGGCAGCGCCATGGCGATTTGCCCCTCGAGGTAGAACTGGTCCTGGCCGCCGACCGTGAGGCTGCCTTTGAGGCGATGCGCGGCATTCGCGATGGCCGCGGTGCTGTCGCCGCGCTTGATGGTTCTGCTCGGCAGCACGAACGAGCCGGCCTCGATCGCGGCTCGCGGGTCGAGAATCGGCTGTAGCTCCTCGTAGTCGACCACGGCGAGTCTCGCCGCTTTCCTGGCCTGATCCACGGTCCTGGCCGCGACTGCAAACACCGCCTGGCCGACGTACTGCACGAGTCCCGGCGCGAAGACGGGATCGTCGGCGATGACCGGGCCACAATTGTTTTCGCCCGGAATGTCGTCCGCGGTCATCACGTCGAAGACGCCCGGCGCGGCGCGCACGGCGTTGAGATCAATCTTCCGGATGCGCGCGTGCGCTTTCGCGCTCATGCCGACCGCCACGTGCAGCAGTCCGCTCGGTTCGGGAATATCATCCGTGTACCATGCCTCGCCGCTGACGTGCAGCTCACTCGAGTCGTGCGGTATCGCCTCGCCGACGGCGCCGACGATCGCCTTGCCGAGCCTGTCGCGCGAAACCTTAGCGTCCATAGGCATACAAGCGCTCGTCGGCGGTGCCGGTGGTGTCGAGATAAAAGCGATACAGAAGATTTCCGCATACCTGCCGCCGGTAGGCGGCGCTGGAGCGCATGTCCGATATCGGTGAGTAGTCCTCATCCAGCGCTTTAATCGCATCTGCAATCGATTCTTCGCTCCAGGTTTTTCCGGAAAGTGCCTTCTCGCAATGTCGCGCGCGTTTCGGAATGGCCGCCATCCCGCCATACGCAATCCTGATATCGGAGACGCGATCGCCGTCGAGCACGATGCGGTACGCGCCACAGACCGCGGAGATATCCTGGTCGAATCGTTTGGAAATCTTGTAACTCGCGACGTGCGCGCTGTCGACCGGCAGGGGAATGAGAATTTTCTCGACGAACTCGCCGGGCTCGAGTGCGTTCTGCATGTAGTCGAGATAGAACGCATCGAGCGCCAGCGTGCGGCGCTCGTCACCATGCCTGAGCACCAGACTCGCATCCAGCACTAGTAACGCCGGCATCGAGTCGCCGATCGGCGAGCCATTGGCGATGTTCCCGGCGAGCGTCGCGGCATTGCGAATCGGCGGCGATGCAAAACGCAGAAATACTTCAGCGAGCGACGGGAAATGTTCGATGATCAGTTGCATGGCATCGGTGAGAGACACCGCAGCGCCGATGTCCAGATGCGTATCTGTAACCTGCTGCACCTTCAGGTCCGCGGCGCCGCCGGTGTAGATCACGACCGCGAGTTCGCGATGCTGTTTGGTGACCCAAAGCCCGACATCGGTGCCACCCGCGAGGATGGTCGCGTCCGGGTGTTGTGCTAGCGCCCGCGCCAGCTCGTCGCTCGATCGCGGCGCCAGGAACCGCTTGCCGTCCGTTTCAATCGCCAGGGATCCATCCCGTGCGAGCGACTTCAGTCGCTCGACCCGCTGTTTCTCATCGCTGCCCGGCTTCGAGTTCCCCTTTCTTGCCTCGCGCGACCAGTCTCCGGACTTCTGCAATGCACCGTAGTCACTGTACATGCGCCTGGCTGCCTCGATGATCGGCCGATAGCCCGTGCAGCGACACAAATTCCCGGCCAGTGCGTCGTCGATCTCACGCCGCGTCGGTTGCGCATTGTTCTTGTATAAAGCGAACAGCGACATGACAAATCCGGGCGTGCAAAAGCCGCATTGCGACCCGTGCCAGTCGACCATCGCCCGCTGCGCGGGATGGAGACTGCCGTCCGCAGCGCGCAGGCTTTCGACGGTAATCAATTCCTTGCCGTCGAGCGTCGGCAGGAACTGGATACAGGAATTGACCGCGCGTACCGCGAGCCTCTTGCCTGAAGCATCGGGTTCGGCGAGCGCAACCGTGCACGCACCGCAATCGCCCTCGGCGCAGCCTTCCTTGGTGCCGATCCGGCCAAGGTCCTCGCGCAGAAACTGCAGCACGGTGCGCGTCGGCTCGACGTGCTGGAGTTCAATGACCTCGCCGTCGAGGACGAAGCGTATCTTCGTGGCTGAATCGTCGGACATGCTAGCGCGAATATTTCACGAGTGGCCGGGAATGTCGTTTCCTGTGTCGCGTGCAGCGCGTTCGATAGTGCGAGACTCCTAGCAAGGCTAAGGGTCGAGCAATATCGAACGCGATGTGCCGACACAGGGAACGACAACCCGGCAGGCGCAAACTGTAACACCCGGTCAACTCCGGTTGCCTCTGATTGCCTTGATACATGTAAAGTTTCATCTATCGGAGCCGCGACTCGTGAATTATTCGTGCTAACTGCCGCGGTAGGTCGAATAGCCCCACGGCGATACCAGTAGAGGCACGTGATAGTGGCTCGAATCTGCGAGGGAGACGCGAATCACGACATCGTCGAGAAAGGGCGGATCGGCAACAGGATTACCCGTCTTTGCAAAGTATTCGCCGACTGAGAACTCGAGCTCGTAGGTGCCGGTCCTGAACGTGTCGTCGTCGAGCAACGGCCTGTCGGTACGACCGTCCGCGTTGGTGACAGCGGTGGACAGCAGCGTCCGCTCACCATCGAGCGAATAGAGGCTGATCCTGATGCCGTTACCGGGTTTGCCGTTCGCCGTATCGAGCACGTGTGTCGTCAGTTGCGCCATCGATTCCCCTGCGGGTCTTGCATTCATCTTAGGCGATCAGGGCTGTTCCGAATAGCGAAACGCCGAGATCTCCTTGAATTTCAGTAGGCTGCGGACAGAAGCTAAATAATATCAGCTAATCGGGCTGATGCGG
>JBFHXJ010000016.1:0-48613 GCA_041598995.1 Woeseiaceae bacterium
TTCTTGTTGTTCATCGCGGATCCCTCCTCGTTCGCTGCCGAGGATCCGCCTGTTCCCTGTCGGGGCCGCCGACGACGGCGGGAATCTGGGCATCGGCCGTGCGGTTGGTCTCGGCGCCGGGCACGCTGCTTCTGTCGCCACGCATCAGCTGATCGATGGGCAGGTAAAGCAGATTGCCCGAGCTGTCCGAATCGATGATGACCTTGTTGGAATTGGCATAGACTTCTTCGATCGCTTCGAGGTACAGCCGGTCGCGGGTCACTCGAGGCGCCTTTGTATATTCGACCAGCAGCGCCTCGAACCGCGCGGCGTCGCCCTCGGCATCCGCAATGACCCGATCGTGGTAGGCGGCGGCATTCTGCAATTCCCGTTGTGCCGCGCCTCGGGCGCGCGGGATGATTTCATTGCGATAGGTGTTGGCTTCCAGCTCGAAACGCTCCTTGTCGTTGCGCGCTTTCTGCGTATCGTCGACCGCTTCCTGTACAGAAGCGGGATAATCAACCGTGCTCAGGTTGATCGAGGTGACTGTGATACCGGCGCCGTAACCGGCTAGCGTCTTTTGCAGGTCTTCTTGTGTGCGCATCGGGATCTGCTCGCGACGCTCGCCGATCAACAGATCGAGCGACGTCGTGCCGACCACACCACGCAGCGCACTTTCCGTCACGGCCTGTAGCGTCAGTTCGGGATCCTCGACCTCGAAACTGTAATTGACGGGATCGGTGCGCCGGTATTGAACGACCATGTCGATATAAACGTACTGCTCGTCCGCGGTCAGCATCTCGGTGCGGAAACGATAGTCGTTGACCTCGTTGACATTGACGACGTCGACGACCTCGATCGGAAACGGCCAGTGCCAGCGCAGGCCCGGCATCGTCGTCTGCGTATAGGCCCCGAAGCGCTGCTCCACGCCCCGTTCCGCCTCGTCGACCCGATACATGCCGGTCAGACTCCAGGCGAGCACCAGGAGCAGGGACAACACGTAGCCGCCGGAGCCCGACCCGGGCGCCGATTTGCGCCGTCGGCCGCCAACGATACCGCTCAATTTGCGTTGCCAGTCCTGCACCAACTTGTCCAGGTCGGTCGGCTCCTCACCCTCTTTCTTCCAGGGATCCTTACCGTTTCCACCATCATTCCAGGCCATTTGATTATCTCTGTAGTGCCGCGTTATCCGGCTCGATGGCCGGCGCTTCGCGCAGTATTGCGGCAGGCAGTTTCTCGCGCTTCATGAAGCGCTGAAAATCCCGCTCCGCCATTTCAAGTTCCAGTATCCAGCCACCGTCGTCTGCAGGTTTTTCCCGCATCACCGCGCCCATTTCGAAAAGCAGCGCACGTTGACGACCCTGCCCCGGGTGAAGTCGAATCAAGCCCCGTACTTTTTGCCGTTTGAGGCGATCCGCGATCGTCTGCAGCAATTGGGGAATTCCTTCTCCGGTCACTGCAGACAACCATACCGCTCGCCGACCACCTTGCCTCAATTTCGTCAGGCGCGGTTCATGTTCCAGCTTATCGATTTTATTGTACACCCTTATTTGCGGGACACGATCGGCATCAAGCTGCTTCAGCACTGCATTGACCTGCCGTATCCGTTGCCAGCGATTCGGATCGCTGGCGTCGATCATGTGCAGAATGACATCCGCCTCCCGCACCTCCTGCAGCGTTGATCGAAATGCAGCGATCAGTTCGTGCGGCAAATCTCGAACAAAGCCGACCGTATCCGCGATGATGACTGCACGCCCATCGGGCAGTTCCAGCCGCCGCAACGTCGGATCGAGTGTCGCAAACAATTTGTCCTCGACATAAACATCCGCTTTGGTCAACGCATTGAACAGCGTGGACTTGCCGGCATTGGTATAACCCACGAGCGCCACCGTCGGGATCTCGGCCCGCAGGCGGTTCTGGCGATTCATCGCGCGCCGGCTGTCGACATGATCGAGGCGTTCTTTCAGCTGTCGTATTCGCTTGCCGATGAGCCGCCGGTCGGTCTCGAGCTGCGTCTCGCCGGGGCCCCGCAGGCCGATGCCGCCCTTTTGCCTTTCGAGGTGAGTCCAGCCGCGCACGAGACGGGTAGACAGGTGACGAAGCTGAGCGAGTTCGACCTGCAGCTTGCCCTCGAAGCTGCGTGCCCGTTGCGCGAAAATGTCGAGAATGAGACCACTGCGGTCGAGTACCCGGCAGCGAAGGTTTTTTTCGAGGTTGCGTTCCTGGCTCGGGCTCAATGGCGCACTGGAAAGGATCAGCTCGGCGTCATTGTCTACGACACTTTGCCGCAATTCGTCGAGTTTGCCCTTACCGATGAAGTATCTCGGGTCGGGACTACGGCGCGAGCTGACGAGTTCGTCAACGATGACAGCCCCGGCCGAGCGAGCTAGCTCAGCAAATTCTTCTCGTTCATTGATGTCCGGGGCTCCGCCGGCTGATACATGAACCAGTACGGCACGTTCGCCGCTACGCGGTCGCTCAAACAATCGCGACCTCCGGATAAGAATGACTAATCGTCTGAATCGCCCCCATCGTCGTTCGGCAGAGGCAGCCGCACGTTGCGCGCCGGCACGATTGTCGAAATAGCGTGCTTGTAAACCATTTGGTTGACGCTGTTCTTGAGAAGCACGACGAACTGGTCGAACGAGTCGACTTGACCTTGCAGTTTGATGCCATTAACCAGGTAGATGGAAACAGGTACTTTTTCCTTTCGTAAGATGTTGAGGAACGGATCCTGTAGTGACTGCCCTTTAGCCATTTGGGTCTCCTTATTCTTCTTATTGCCATCAGTAGGCTGAGTACTGTTTTTTGCGGTGCATTGCGGCGATAACCCCCGGACACCGCCAGCCTGATGGACTCAAGCAAAGCATTCTCGGCCAGTTCATACCGGTGGCGCCGGTCGCCCATAAGAACTGACCCGCTCCAAGCGCGTAAAAGTCTAACATATGCTTATATAGCCCAATCACACTTTTTGCCAGTACGAATCAGCTCGCCAGGCTCCCGCGCACGACAGCCGATATGGTGCCCATCGCGTCGGATTCAAGCGGATCTACCCGAGTGACCTGCCGGTCGCTCCTGAGCCAGGTCATTTGCCGCTTGGCCAGCTGGCGCGTCGCTGCCAGTGCCTTCTCGACCGCTTCTTCACGACTGTCCCGCCCCTCGAGGTAGGCCCAGAGCTGCCGGTATCCCACAGCTCGCATCGACGGGTGCCTGGCGGTCAGCCGCGGACGCCGCATTAACGACCGCACCTCGTCCTCGAAGCCCTGCTGCATCATGGTCTCGAATCTGGCTGCAATCCTCTCGTGCAACAGGGCTCGCGACGTTGTCAGCAAGGCGATCTTCAGGTAGCGATGCGCATCAGCCGCGCCGCCGGTGTCGGTCTGCCAGTCCGAAAGCGCCCGGCCGCTCAAACGATAAACTTCCAGCGCCCGCTGGATGCGCTGGCTGTCGCTCGGCTCGATCCTCGCCGCGGCGGCAGGATCGACCGACGCAAGCTCGGCATGCATCGACGGCCAGCCGGAGGCGGCCGCCTCCGCATCGATCGTGGCACGTACTTGCTGATCGGCTTCGGGCAAATCGGCGATGCCTTTGATCAGCGCACGGAAATACATCATCGTTCCTCCGACCAGTAAAGGAACGCGTCCGCGCCCGAGGCTGGCAGCGATTTCTGCACGTGCATCGCGGACGAAGTCGCCGGCCGAGTAACTGTCTTCAGGATCGCGGATATCGATGAGACGATGCGGTACGCGTCGCAGCGTTTCCGCGTCCGGCTTCGCGGTGCCGATATCCATACCACGGTAAACGAGAGCCGAGTCGACGCTGATCAGGTCAACCGGAAATTCCTCCGTCAGCTCGAGCGCCATATCGGTCTTGCCGCTGGCCGTTGGCCCCATCAGGCAAACGACGGTTTTGCCGCTCACGTTGGATTATTGTCCGCGCAGAAACAGCCGGTCGAGGTCAGCGATGCTGATGCTCGTCCAGGTTGGCCGGCCGTGATTGCACTGGTCGGCCCGTTCCGTCGTTTCCATTTCGCGAAGAAGCGCATTCATTTCGGCAAGAGTGAGCGAGCGGTTTGCTCGAATCGAATGATGGCAAGCCATCGTGGCAAGAATTTCATTGCACGTGGCCTCGACCCGATCGCTTCCGCCCGATTCCTGAAGATCGGACAATACGTCACGAACCAGCGCTTCGGCGTCCGCCTGTTTCAGCAGAGCCGGAATCTGACTGATGCGCAGCGTCGTCGGACCATTGCGATCGATGATGAGACCGACTCTCGCAAAAATTTCTGCAGCATCCTCGACGCGGTCCGCTTCCGACTCGGCGACGGCGATGGTCACGGGCACGAGCAGCGGCTGGCTGACGATCGACACCTTGTCGAACGAAGCTTTGAGTTTCTCGTAAACGATTCTTTCGTGCGCGGCATGCATATCAACGACGATCAGGCCATCTGCATTCTCTGCAAGAATGTAGATCCCGGCCAGCTGCGCGATGGCATAACCCAGCGGCGGCACCTCATCTGCCGCCGGCACGGCGGTCTCGGTCATCTGAATCGCGCCGAGTGCCTCGTAACCCGTCATCGCCTCGGCAACGGATGATGACGCCAGCCGGCCACCGGCGGACAATCGCATTGCCGACTGCCGATGGATGTTGCTGCCGATGATTTTCGGATATGCCGGCTTAATCGAATGGCCACCGGGGCGTGTTCCCTTGAGCGCAAACTCAATCGCCTGCGAGACCATTCCATGTACGTCGCGGGCGTTCCTGAATCGCACTTCGTGCTTGGCGGGGTGCGCGTTGGCGTCGACCAGTGCCGGATTCATCGCGAGAAACAGGACATAGGCCGGGTGGCGACCGTGAAACATCACGTCGCGATACGCGTGTCGAACCGCATGCGACAAGATCCTGTCAGTGATGCTGCGACCATTGACGAACCAGTACTGCAGGTCCGCCTGGCTGCGGTTGTAGGTCGGCAATCCGATCCAGCCGGATAACGCGATGTCATCGTTTTCGCGCTCGATGAACAGGGCCTGGGTCGCAAACGCTTCACCACAAAGCGTGCTGACCCGTTCGAGAATCTCGTCTGCATCGCGGGCGGCCTTTAGATCGAACACGGTGCGACGGTTATGACTTACGTCGAATGCAACATCCGGCCTGGCGAGTGCCAGGCGCCGGATCCATCTGTCGATGTGGCGGAACTCGGTGCGCTCAGACCGCAGGAACTTTCTGCGCGCCGGCGTATTGTGGAAAAGGTCGTAAACCTCGACCGTGGTGCCGGCCGGATGCGCGCTGGGCTCCGGTTGACCCATCTCGCCGTGCTTGTTCAGGTCGCCATCGAGTTTCCACGCCGAATCGGCGCTACGGCTCGTGAGACTGAGTCGTGACACCGAGGCGATACTGGGCAATGCCTCGCCGCGAAAGCCCAGTGATGCGACCGCCTCGAGGTCCTCGAGACTGCTGATTTTGCTGGTCGCATGACGGGAAAGCGCGAGCGCCAGTTCGTCGCGCGGGATCCCGGCGCCATCATCGCGCACGCGAATGAGCCTGGCACCACCGGACAGAATGTCGATCTTGAGTGAGCGCGCGCCGGCATCGAGGCTGTTTTCCACGAGTTCCTTGACGACGGAGGCCGGGCGCTCGACTACTTCACCAGCGGCGATCTGGTTGACCAGGTGCTCGGGGAGTGGTCGGATCGGCATGGCATCGAAGGTTATCAGAAACCACCCGGGAAGCTGCGCAGGAATCGCGGCTTCAGCCGCGATTCCCCACCCGCATCAGGAGCCGGCGTAGATCGGGATCGTCAGGCGCTGCCCGACGCGCACCGTGTCGCCCGACAGTTTGTTGACGGAGCGGATAGCGGACAGGCTGACGTTATAGCGCTGCGCAATCTCGCTCAGCGTGTCCCCGCGAGCAATGACGTGGTCGATCTGCCTTTGCGGTGACCGATTGAGATCAAGTGCGAGCTGCGTATTCGGCGGCGGATTTGCGTGAAAGTAATTGCGAATGCCGGTCAGAATCGCATTCGCAAGATCTCTCTGGTGTGATCCGCTGACGAGTTTTCTCTCCTCGTGCGGATTCGAGATGTATGCCGTCTCGATCAGGATCGATGGAACGTCCGGTGACTTCAAAACCACGAAGCCGGCCTGCTGCACCGTGTGCCGGTGCACCTTGCCGAGTTTCGACAGTTCGGCGATGACTTCGGCACCGACGTCGAGACCGGCGCTCAGCGCGGCGTTTTGCGACAGGTCAAGCAATACGGAAGCGAGAACCGCATCCTTGTCCCGCAATGAGACACCACCGACGAGGTCCGAGGCATTTTCGCGCTGGGCGAGTCGTTGCGCTGCCTCGTCGCTCGCCCCTTTGAGCGACAGTACATAGACCGATGCGCCGCGTGCGCGCGGATCATCGACCGCATCGGCATGGATCGAAACGAACAGGTCCGCCTTGTTCTTGCGCGCGATTTCCATGCGCTCGCGGTGCGGAACGAAAACGTCGTGCTTACGCGTCAGAATTGCGCGCATGCCCGGTTCGGCGTCGATGCGCGTTGCGAGCAGGCGCCCGACTGCGAGCGCGACATCTTTTTCACGCGTTCTCGCACGGCCTATCGCCCCGGGATCGTGTCCGCCGTGACCCGGATCCACTGCGATGACGATGTCGCGGCCGCGTTCGTATTCGTCGGCAGCCCGTTTCACGGCGCGCACGTTGCCTTCGAGATGCAAATCGATGACGAGGCGATCGCCGTAACGCTCGTTCGGGCCGGCGGTGAAACTGCGAGATCGCACCGCCTGATTCAGGTCCAGCACGACGCGCAGCTGGCCATCGGCGCGCACGCCGGTGCGCACCGATCTTATCGAGCCGTTGTTGCGTGGCAGATCACGAAGGGCGCTCGACAGGCGACTCTGTTTCAGATCGATGACCAGCCGATCGGGGCCGCGCAAGGTGAAGATGTTGTGCGCGGCCGGTTCGCTCAGGTCGAGAACGACGCGGGTCCGACCGCTTTCCGTCCAGACGCGAATGTTCTCGAGGGTCGCGGCATTTGCCAGGACCGCGGGGGTCAGCAGCAGGACGGCAAACACAATGCGTCGTTTCACACTCATCCGGACAGGGGTTTCCGCAGGCTTCTGGATTATGTCGGGTGAGTATACGAATTTGACTTAAAAATCCAATGTTCTGGTTCAAAATTATGAGGATACGAGGCTTTCTTCAGAAAAAGGCTAGGTCAGGAGGCGCCCCGCAGCATCGAGCACGGCCGCGCCACGCTCACTCAAGGCCTCGAGCTCTGCCGTCCTGCCGTCGCCGGCGTAGCGCAGCTTGATCCGGATATCAGCTTTCCTTCCCAGATGCAGCACGCGCTCCGGCCATTCGATCAGTTTCAGCCCGTCCTCCATGTCTGTCCAGCCCAGGAACTCGAGTTCGTCGGCCGATTCAATTCTATATAAATCAATATGATAGATAGTGTAGTTCGGAAATTCGTAAGGCTCGACCAGGGTATAGGTCGGGCTCGGCACGGTGCCGTCGTGACCGAGGGCTTTCAGCATTGCACGCGCGAAGGTCGATTTGCCGGCGCCGAGTTCCCCCTCGAGGAGTATCGTCAGGCCGCGCGCATCCTCGGGCAGCGCCTCTGCCAGCGTCGCTGCCAGCGCCTCGGTGGCCCCGGCATCGGGCAGACTTAAGGATTGACCCAAGCCCTGAGTTCCGCGATGAGATCGGAAGCCATCAAGCCGCGCTGCCCGCGCGCCGCCGCGGCATCGCCGGCACGGGCGTGCACTTCGACGCCGGTCACGGCTGCCTGCTCCCCGTCGAGACCCTGTGCCCTGAAGGCTGCGATGATGCCGGTCAGCACATCGCCCATCCCCGCTGCCGCCATGCCGGGATTACCGGCGGTGCAGAGCCAGGCAGGACCGGTGACTGCGCTGACCAGGGATCCGGCGCCTTTCAGCACCACCGTGCCGCCGTATTTTTTCGCAAGTTTCTCGAGCGAGCCGCGGCGATCCGCCTGTACCTCGGCCGCCTTGCAATCGATGAGTCGCGCCGCCTCGCCGGGATGCGGCGTCAAAATCCAGTCGTCCCTGCGGGCATCCGATCGAGCGAGCAGGTTCAAGGCATCGGCGTCGACGATCATCGGCAGACGGGCTTGAAGCATTGCATCGAACATGGCCTGCGACCATTTCCCGGTGCCGAGACCGGGGCCGAGCGCAATGACCGTCGCCCTCTCGAGGAGCGGCGCGAGTTCCTTTACGGTCTCGACCGCGTGACACATCAGTTCCGGCCTGCCGGCCACGATCATGGCGCTGTGCGCAGGATGCGTGGCGGCACTGACGAGCCCTGCCCCGCTGCGCAACGCCGCTTCCCCGCAAAGGCGAACGGCGCCGGACATCCCCGGTCCGCCGCCGACGATCAGGACATGCCCGAAGTCGCCCTTGTGTGCATCGCGCTTCCGCGGGGAAAGGACCGCGCGTATGGCATCGAAACTGATTCTCCGGAGTTCGGCTTTCTGCGCCGCGAGACATGCTTGCGGAATGTCGAGTCCCGCGAATCGCAGCTCGCCCACGCAATTGGGCCCGTCACGCAGAAACAGCCCGCTCTTCAGACCCACGAAAGTAACGGTCATGTCGGCGATGACCGCGATGCCCATGACGCCACCGGAGTCGGCATTCAGCCCGGAGGGAATGTCGAGTGCCAATACCCGTGCCGGATGGCGATTGATGGCTTCGACGACTTCGGCGTAACGTCCCTCCACGTCGCGCTCCAGGCCGCTCCCGAGGAGCGCATCGACCAGCAAATCGGCCTCATCATCGAGCGCACCCTCGTATATCGCGACAGCACCGCCCTCGGCGGCAAAATCCTGGTAGGCGGTCGCCGCGTCGCCCTTCAGCGTATCGGGCGCAGACATCGCGAGTACGGATACGCCGATGCCGCGGGCGCCCGCCAACCGTGCCAGCACGTATCCGTCGCCGCCATTGTTGCCGCCGCCGCAGATGACCTGCCAGCGCTTCGCATCGGGAAACCGCCCGAGGGCCTCATTCAGCGCCGCCTCCCCGGCGCGCGTCATCAGCGTGTAGCCGCCGATACCGGCATCGTTGATGGCAACCTGGTCGATGGCGCGCACGCTCGCGACCGAATAAATGTCCAAAGGCAATGTCATGGCAAGGTGATCGATAAATGGCTTCGGCTTTAGGGCGCTTGCGAGGATGCAATTATACTGGCACAAATCAAGGTAACCGCTTGTGATTCAGGCAATGCCATCAGCCGATCCGCAGGATCTCGCCAGTGACATTCGTCGTTGGGGCCGGGAACTCGGTTTCCAGCAGATCGGCTTCAGCGATATCGATCTTCGTGAAGCCGAACGGCGCCTCGAACGATGGCTGGACAGGAACTATCACGGCGAGATGTCCTATATGGCACGCCACGGCGTGAAACGAAGCCGGCCCGGGCTGCTCGTGCCGGGTACCTTGAGCGTCATATCGGCGCGCATGGACTACCTGGCCGGCGATCAGCAGGAAGCGATGGCGCTGCTCGATCATGGAAGCAAGGCCTATGTATCCCGGTACGCGCTCGGCCGCGACTATCACAAGGTGTTGCGGAATCGTCTGCGTGCCCTGGCTGCGCGTATCGAGGAGGAAATCGGGCCACTCGGTTATCGCGTCTTTGTCGACAGCGCACCAGTGCTCGAAAAGCCGATCGCCGAAAAAGCGGGCCTCGGCTGGATCGGAAAGCACACAAATCTGATCAACCGCGAAACGGGTTCGTGGTTTTTTCTCGGCGAGCTGTACACCGACATCGAGTTGCCGCCGGATAAACCGGAGCAAAGCCATTGCGGCAGCTGCCGCGCCTGCATCGATGTGTGTCCGACCGGTGCGATTGTGGGTCCATACGAACTCGACGCACGGCGATGTATCTCCTACCTGACGATAGAATTGAAAGGGGAGATCCCGCTCCAGTTCAGAAAACTCATCGGCAACCGAATCTTCGGGTGCGACGATTGCCAGCTCTACTGCCCGTGGAACAAGTTTGCGGTCAGGACCAACGAAGAGGACTTTTCACCGCGCCACGCGCTCGACACTGCCGAACTGACCGAGATCTTTGGCTGGACCGAGAAGGAGTGGCTGAGCAAGACCGAGGGCAGCGCAATCCGGCGAATCGGTTACGAGCAATGGCTGCGCAATGTCGCGGTTGCCCTGGGCAATGCGCGTCCGAACCGCGAAATTGTCGCGGCCCTGCGCGCCAGGCAGGATGATGCCTCGCCCCTGGTCAGAGAACACGTCGGCTGGGCGCTCGAACAACAATTGGGCAGAATCGAGGGCGGCAAAGCCGGCTGACAGCGAAGGAAGGGAAGATGTTCGAAGCACCCGAATCCAACTACCTGGTTCCATTCGACGGCGGTTTTCGCGTGGCCGATGCGCCGACCAGTCCCGGTCGCGGTAAATGGCGCAGCAAACGTCGCCTGAAAAACGCGATCGGCAAACTCGATGACCTGCAGAAGGCGCTGTACGCTCAGGACCAATACGCGGTGCTGCTGGTATTCCAGGCAATGGATGCGGGCGGCAAGGACAGCACTATCCGGGCCGTGATGCAGGGGATCAACCCGGCCGGCTGTCAGGTATTCAGTTTCAAGAAGCCGACCCGGAGGGACCTGGATCACGACTACCTGTGGCGTGCCAATTTAAGCCTGCCGGAGCGTGGCCGGATCGGCATCTTCAATCGCAGTCATTACGAGGAAGTCCTGGTCGTCAGGGTGCACCCGGAGATTCTGGACACGCAGCGGCTGCCCGATGCGACAGATCTGGAGACGCTCTGGGAGCAGCGATTCGAGTCCATCCGCGGTTTCGAAGAGCACCTCGCGCGGAATGGCACGGTCATCATCAAGTTCTGGCTGAACGTGTCGAAAGATGAACAGAAAGCCCGCTTCCTGGACCGCCTCGATGTGCCCGAGAAGCAATGGAAATTCAACACGCGGGATGTGCATGAACGAACGTTCTGGGACGCGTATATGCGCGCGTACGAAGACGCATTGAACGCAACCTCGCGCCCGTGGGCTCCCTGGTACGCAATACCTGCCGATAACAAACGTCATGCCCGCGCAAGCGTCGCGGAAATTATTGTAGACGCACTCGATAGCATCGGCCTCAAATACCCGATACCGACCGACGAGGAACGTGCAACTTTTGCGGCGGCGCGGGAGGAATTGACGCGGCAGTAAAATGTTCTGCGGTGACCGCTGCTAGGTGTGCACGATAATATTATCGATGAGGCGCGCGCCACCGAGTCTGGCAGCCGCCAGCACGACCAGCTGATCGTGCTCGCGATCCGGCAGGTCGAGGTTCTCGGTGCGGCGGATGCTGACGTAATCGGGCTCGAAGCCGAGCTTTTTCAGATCGACGCGTGCGTCCTTTTCCAGCTTTTTGTAGCTTTTCTCACCCGACTCCAGCTCTTCGCCAACCCGGCTCAGGATCGTATACAGCTTCGGCGCGACGGCCCGTTGTTCCTCGTTCAAATACTGGTTTCGCGAACTCATGGCCAGCCCGTCTTTCTCGCGCTGCGTGGGACCACAGATGATTTCTATCGGCAGGCTGAGGTCCTCGACCAGATGCCGGATGACGTAATGCTGCTGGAAATCCTTTTGTCCGAAAACCGCAACGTCCGGCTGGACCAGGCTGAAGAGGCGGCTGACGACGGTAGTGACGCCATCGAAGTGCCCGGGACGAAAAGCGGCGCATAAATCGTCAGTGAGGACGGGTACGGTGACCGAAGTCGCGTTTTCGAGACCGAGGGGATACATCGTATCCACATCCGGCGAAAACAACAGATCGACGTTGAGCCGTTTCAGCTTGCGCTTGTCGGCTTCCGGCGATCGCGGGTATTGCTCGTAGTCTTCGCCTTCGCCGAATTGCGTGGGATTGACAAAAATCGAAACGACGACGCGCTCCGCGTGCCGGCGAGCGAGCTTGATGAGACTCAGGTGCCCCGCATGGAGATTGCCCATCGTCGGCACGAGCGCGATGTGATCGCCCCCGCGACGCCATTCGCGCAGTTGCTCGCGCAGTGCTTCTGTGGTGCCGACTTCCAGCAACGCCTGTTCCTATTGATTACAGGGCGTCAATTATCGTGAGACGCTATCAGGAAAAGCAATGCTCAGGCGCCGGATAACTTCCATCCTTTACGGCTTTGACGTATTGACGAATCGCCTCTAGTGGCGCGCTCGTACCTTCCATGAAGTTCCGGACGAACCTCGGCTTGCGACCCGGCGTGATATCCAGGATGTCATAGAGCACCAGGATCTGCCCGTCTACGTGCGGCCCGGCCCCGATGCCGATGACCGGCAGGTCGACGCCTTTTTGAATCGCCTCGCCGACCTCGTTCGGCACGCATTCGAGTAACACGACGTCTGCACCGCAATCCTGCAGGCGCCTGGCCGTCTCGAGCATCTGTTTCGCCTGCTTGGCTTCACGACCCTGGACCCGGAAGCCGCCGATTTTGTGTACCGACTGCGGGCGCAGCCCGATGTGCGCGCACACCGGTATGTCGTGTTTTGCGAGATGCTCGACGATCTCGAGCTGACCGCCGCCGCCTTCCAGCTTGATCATCATGGCGCCACCGTCCTGCATCAGGCGCACCGAGTTGTCGAGCGCCTGCGCCGGATCCGCGTAGCTCATGAACGGCATGTCGGCCACCAGAAATGCCCTACTCAGGCCTCTCGCCACGTTTTTCGTGTGGTAAATGATGTCGGACACGGTGACCGGCACTGTGGTGTCATGGCCTTGAATGACCATGCCGAGCGAATCTCCGACGAGGACGAGGTCGGTTCCGGCGGCATCGACGAGCATCGAGAAACTTGCGTCATATGCAGTCAGGCAGGCGATCGCTTCCCCTTCCTGCTTCATCTTCTGCAAGGTCGAGACGTTGACCGGCGGCTCCGCCATGCCACGTTGTTCGAGTTGTGTATACATTCCGCTAGCTTAACGGCTTTGGTTGATGATAACCGGAATGAGTCAGGCAAAAGCTACTGAAGCAGCCGGGTTGTAAAAATGTCGGCCTCCCGAGATCCGCTTTACCTGCTCGAGCAATGCCTGGTAGTCGGCCTCTTCCCTGACCGGGTCGATCGAAGAGGCATTGACGATCAACAGTGGCGTCTCGTTATAGGCATGATAGAAACGGGCATAGGCGTCTGCCAGCTTTTCCATATAGGACCGGTCGATTTTGCGCTCATGGGGAACGCTTCGCGCGGCGATACGTGCCATCAGGGTATCGACGGATGCCTGCAGGTAAACGACGAGGTCAGGTTCCGGCACTTCGATATCGAGTGTGTCGTAAACCCGATCGTACAAACTGAGCTCATCCGGGTTCAGATTCAGCTCCGCGAACAGCCTGTCTTTGGCAATGTGAAAGTCCGCGACGCGCACCGGCGCAAACAGGTCGGACTGCCGAATATTCTGCACCAGCCTCGCTCGCTCGAACAGAAAAAACAGCTGGGCGGGTAAGGCGCCGGTTCTTGGCGACTTGTAGAACTGTTCCAGGAAGGGGTTCTTCTCGACGTCCTCCAGCACGAGCTCACCGGCAAAACTGTCGGCAAGGCGCGTTGCGAGACCGGTCTTGCCGACACCGATCGGCCCTTCCACCACAATGAACCGGGGCGCGCCCCGCTCCTTCTGACACTCCTGTACAGCCACCTTATCCTTACCCGATGCGTCGTATACGAGGATCCGTTGTGGAAATACCGGCGGCCAGTTCTGCGATCGTTTTAAGCCCCGGCACGCGATAGCTCGGCGCGATTTCCCGCCAGGGCAACAATACAAAATTTCGCTTCCCGATGCCCGGGTGCGGCAGTTCGAGGCCGTCCTCCTTTGTGACCATACTCGCGTAAGCCAGCAAATCGAGATCTATGGTTCGTGGGCCCCAGCGATCGCCAGCCCGCGTGCGCCCTAGCCTTTGCTCGATCTCTTGCAGCCTGGCGAGGAGTTCGCGAGCGGCAATCCGCGTCAGGAGCCCGACGACGGCATTGACGAAATCGGGCTGCTCGGCCACGCCCAGTGGTTCCGACCGGTACAGCCCCGACTGGCTGACGAGCACCGTGTCCGGCAGGTTTTCGATCGCCTTTTTCGCCCGTCCGACCTGCTCCTCCGGAGAATCGAGATTGCTGCCGATGCCGACGTAAGCCGGCCACCAGTGCGCTGCCTTCATGATCTTCTCGATTTCCGGCCGCGCCCGCGGCGCGGACGCCTGCGTCGTTTAGCGGTTCCCGGTTTTCGACTCAAGCCGAAGCTCTGCATCCGTTTTTCGGCGCTTTGTTGCTGGACCTCGGTCCAGAATTGCGCCGTCTCGGGTTCGATATCGCCGACTTCGGCGCGCAGCATCATGAAGTCATACGCCGCCCGGAAGCGCCGGTGTTCGAGCAGGTTGAAGGCGCGCTTGCCGCGCATGTTATTGAAGCGTGGCTGCATTGCCAGCATTTCGCGCATCGGTGCCGTAAAGCGCCTTGGCAGGGAAATGCGCGATTGTTGCAGCTGCGAAATCCGGTACGCCTCGATCGCCAGTGATTGTGCTTCGGACATTTTTTCTTTCATACGTAATTTTTCGGCGTGCCGACGTACCGGCGCCCACAGAAAGACACCCAGCAAAAACATCGGCGTGACCGAGTTTTCTGCGGCGACGCGCCGATCCGTGTTGATCAGTGCATTGCGCACGAATTTCGAAAAAATCTCGTCGCGGTGGAGTTCTTTATCCGTATCGGGAAACAGCTGATGAAACAATTTGAACTTACGCAACAGGACAAAGGTCTTCTCGGCGTGACCGGTCTGAAACATCTTCAGGAACTCGTCAAAGAGCCGGGCCGGCGGCACGTTTTTCAACAGGTCGAGATGCTTCGCCATCGACTCCTGCACACTCGGATCGATGTGGAAATCGAGTTTCGCCGCAAATCGCACGGCTCGCAGCATGCGCACCGGATCTTCACGAAGGCGCCTGTCGGGATCGCCGATGAGTACCAGGCGCCGATGCCTGATGTCTTCCACACCACCGACGTAATCCCAGATGCTGAAGTCGGCAATGTTGTAATACAGCGCATTACAGGTGAAATCACGACGCCAGACGTCCTCCTCGATCGTACCGTAGACGTTGTCGCGCAGGATCCTGCCGGCGTGGTCATGCGCGACGTCCGCGTGCTTCGCATTGTCCTCGGCAGCCGCGCGGAAGGTTGCGACTTCGATGATCTCCTTGCCGAAACGGATGTGCGCCAGGCGAAAGCGGCGCCCGATCAGCCGGCAATTGGCAAACAGCGCCCGCACCTCCTCGGGATGCGCATTCGTCGCGATATCGAAATCTTTGGGATGCAGCTCCAGCAGCGCATCGCGCACGCTGCCACCCACGAGAAACGCCTGGAATCCGGACTTGTGCAGTCGATACAGCACCTTAAGCGCATTCGTCGAAATCTCGTCCCGGGAAACGTTGTGGGAGGCTCGCGGAATGATTCTGGGCTCCGCGTCTAGTTGGATCCCGCTGTTTTTCAAATAATTTTCCGCTTGAGCTTGAATTCGGCGGCCGTATAATAGCAGCCCCCGGATAACCGGGGCAGCATAACGAATACGCTTGCTCCCTTCGTCTAGCGGTTTAGGACGCCGCCCTCTCACGGCGGTAACAGGGGTTCGACAAAATCGCCGGGAGCGATTTTGGACGCCGGAGCGCAGCGGAGGCGCCCGAAGGGCGAGCGCCATGGATGGCGCGAGTCAATCCCCTAGGGAGCAATGTTGATTAATAGTAAGATTCGCGAAGACAACGAGATTACTGCTCCCTTCGTCTAGCGGTTTAGGACGCCGCCCTCTCACGGCGGTAACAGGGGTTCGAATCCCCTAGGGAGTGCCAATCAAATGAAAAGCCGGCCGTGTGCCGGCTTTTTGTTCGATTTGATCTTCTCAGGCTGGATGCAGAAAACCGTTCGACAAACTCGCGAAGCGAGTTTGGACGCCGAAGGCGCCCCGAAGGGGTGAGGATGGCCCTCAGGCGATCCGAATCAATCCCCTAGGGAGTGCCAATCAAAAAATCAGGCCCACATCGTGAAACCTTTTCCTCGGATTGACATTTTGTGCAATTTTCTCACCGATAACATTGTTAAAATTAGTTACAGGACGCCAGGCATCCTCAATTGCTACTAACATCGCGACTTCTCTTTAAAGCAATGTCGTTAATAAACTGAATGAGGAAGTCATAATGAACTTACTGCAATTTGCGCGCGATGTCGGGCGAAAGATCTTCGATACCGACGCCGAGGCAGCCGACAACATTAAACAACATCTTGAATTGAAATTGACCGGAATCACAAACCTCGAAGTCGAATACGATGATGGTGTGGCTACAATATGTGGTGATTGCGGCAGCGAAAAGATCAAGGAACAGGCAATCTTAATCGCCGGAAACGTAAAAGGTGTCGAAAAGGTCGTAGCCGATCGCCTGATTGCGCCGCAACCGGCACCAGAAGAGATATCAAAAGACGAATTCTACGAGATCAAGAGTGGTGACACGCTGAGCGGTATTGCCAAGCAGTTTTATGGCAAGGCATCCCAATACATGCGTATCTTTGAAGCCAATCGCGAAATCATTTCAGACCCGAACAAGATATATCCGGGCCAGAAGATTCGTATCCCGCTCGACTAACAGCAAATACAGGGGAAAAAATTATGAATCTGATCGAATTACTGTCTAAATCAGGTGGACAGAAAAGCATTACCCAGCTTGCCGGCGCGGTTGGGCTCGGAGAATCACAAGCCAATGATGTCGTCGGCGCACTGGCACCGGCCTTGATGCGCGGATTGCAAAAGCAAACTGAATCCGAAGGCAGTATGGCCAGCCTGCAAAGAGCACTGGCGAGCGGCAATCACCAGCGGTACATCGAGCAACCGGACCTGATGCAGTCCGCGTCGACTCGCGCAGACGGCAACAAGATCCTTGGTCATGTGTTTGGCAGCAAGGATGTCAGCCGCAATGTGGCTGCGATGGCCGCAAAGGAAACCGGAATTGATACGAGCATCATCAAGAAAGCCCTGCCACTCGTCGCTGGACTTGCCATGGCGGCGTTGAGTAAGGAAACTAGTCAAAGTGCGGCCACCAGCGAACCAGCCGGTGGGATGCTTGGTAATCTGCTTGGCGGATTGCTCGGCGGCAACAACAATCAGCAAGGCGGCCTCGACGACGTACTCCGGCTGGCGAAGAAGCTGTTCTGAATCGGGGCGGTGGCACCTGCCCTGTCCCTGGTTCCAGGGCAGGATTGCCATGCAGCCTTTGACGGAGCGCAATCTGTATGTATGACTTCGAGAAACTCGGAGCTTTCTATATTGGCAAGCGCGTAGACACCGATACCGGTCAATTGACCGAGGATCTGGTGCTTTATGACTCGAAGGACCTGACCACGCACGCGGTTATAATCGGCATGACCGGGTCGGGGAAGACCGGCCTGGGCATCGGGCTGCTCGAAGAGGCAGCCCTGGATCACATTCCCGTCATCGCGGTCGATCCCAAGGGTGACCTGGGCAATCTTCTGCTCACCTTTCCTGAGCTGCGGGGTGCCGATTTTCGGCCGTGGATAAACAGCAGCCAGGCTGCAAATTCCGGGCAAAGTCCTGACGAATTCGCAAAATCACAGGCCGATCTGTGGAAAAAGGGCCTTGCCCAATGGGGGATGGATGGCAAGCGGATCGCCAAACTGCGAGAGAATGTCGAAATCGACATCTATACGCCGGGCAGTGATGCCGGTTTGCCAATCTCCGTATTGCAGTCGTTTGCGGCTCCGGATTCGACGCTGCTGGACGACTCCGATATGTATCGTGATCGTGTGCAGGCCACTGCAACCGGCATCCTGTCGTTACTGCGTATCGATGCCGATCCGGTAACCAGCAAAGAACATATACTCGTCTCGCGCCTGCTCGATCATGCCTGGCAGAACCGCCGTAACTTGAGCATTGCCGCGCTGATCGCCGAAATCCAGACCCCGCCATTTAATCGTATCGGTGTCATGGACATCGATTCCTTTTATCCGTCCAAAGAACGTTTTGCACTTGCGATGCGTCTGAATAATCTTCTGGCTGCGCCCGGTTTCGAGGCCTGGTTGGAAGGCGACCCGTTGAATGCAGCAAGTCTCCTGTACACGGAGACAGGTAAACCCCGAATTTCGATCGTGTCGATCGCGCATCTGGACGATGCCGAGCGCATGTTCTTTGTCTCGATGTTGCTCAACGACCTCATCTCGTGGATGCGCGCCCAGCAGGGTACGACCGCATTACGCGCAATACTGTACATCGACGAATTGTTCGGCTATATGCCACCGGTGGAGAATCCGGCATCCAAAAAATTGCTACTGACGATGCTAAAGCAGGCGCGTGCATATGGCCTGGGGCTCGTCCTCGCGACACAGAATCCTGTCGATCTGGACTACCGGGGCCTGTCGAACACCGGCACATGGTTCCTCGGCCGCCTGCAGACGGAACGTGACAAAGCACGCGTAATGGAAGGTCTCGAAGGCGTCAGTCACGGCGGAAAATTCGATCGCCAGGAGATGGAGCGAACACTCGCGGGCCTCGGCAAACGGCGATTCCTGCTGCATAACGTTCATGAAGACCAACCGGTCGTCTTCAACACGCGCTGGGCGATGTCGTACCTGGCGGGCCCGCTGACAAGGGACCAGATAAAGTCACTATCGGCGGCTGCGAAAGCCGAGCACGTTGCTCCTGCCACGGAACATTCAGCCGATCGATCCGTTGTTGAGGCCGGTTCAGAAGAACCGCTGCTGCCGCCGTCAATCGAGCAGTATTTTATCCCGAGCCACGCAGATGGCGTGACTTATTTCCCCCGGCTGATTGCCGTGGCGGACATCGCATTCTCCAACGCGCGCTACCGGGTCGATGACAAACGCGCGATCACTTATTCCGTCGAATTCGACGATGGCCCGGTGGCCGTTGATTGGGACAATAGCGAAATACTGCCATTGCACGCCCGCGATCTGACAGCCAGTGGCACCCAAAATGCTCGCTACGCGGAATGTCCGTCCTGCGTCTCAAAAGTCGAAAATTATGCTGCGTGGAAGAAGACATTAATGCGCTGGATACGGCAGAACGAAACCATTTCTCTGTATCGCAGCCAGAAGCACAAGCTGACGTCCGAGGCGGGTGAAAGCGAAGGCGAGTTCAGGGCGCGGCTGCAGCAGATCGCGAGTGAAAAACGCGACCAGGCCATCGCAAAGTTGCGAAAGCGTTACGCGTCGAAAGCGGTTACATTGGAAAATCGGCTGCTCAGGGCTGAACAGGCAATTCAGCGGGAACAGCAGCAATCTCAACAGAAAAAGATCGACACCGCGATTTCAGTTGGAACCGCCATTCTCGGGGCAGTACTGGGACGCAAACGATTATCCGTGACCAGTGCCAGCCGGGTCGGGACGGCCATGCGCAAAGCCGGCGGTGCCAGAAAGGAAGCAGCGGATGTCGCCAGAGCGAAACAAACGGCAGAAAAGGTCCGCAAAGACCTGGCTGCTCTCAATGATTCGCTGGCCGCCGAAGTCGAAGCACTGGAATCCAGCTATGACGCGCAAACAGAGGAGTTGACTGAAATAGCGGTGCGTCCTAAGGCGACTGATATACATGTGCCGATTATTGGTCTGGCGTGGATGCCTTATTACGAAAATGAGGCGGGGAAGCTGACCAAAGCCTGGGACATTTAACGGGATATCTCGGCACCTGCCACGCGGCTCTGCACGAACGCCGTGAGAAATCAAAATCATCCTGACGCAGTAACTTCACTTTGCCGCTCCATTCCATGCGCTGAACCATACTCTGCATTCAAAAACACCTGCGTGGCCAATTGTTAAACATTGTTGCAATGTGATCGGGTGCCTGGCCTCGCCCATATACTCCTCTTCCACAACAGCCGCGTTACAGATTTGCAAACGCAATTCTTGATTCGATTATATCCTGTCGGTTTCTCCAGGGATGTTCGATCGGGCGCGCTATAGGCAATTGAAGGTAGGAGATAAAAAATGGTTAGAAACAGCCTTAACATTGTAAGTGTCGCAGCATTCACCATAATGATCGGTGGTTGCGCTACCAATGCGTCAGAGTCGAATACTCAATTGGTCGGAACCGATTCGGTTTCGATGGTGGAGTTACAGGCGGCACAACGACGCGTTACAGAACTCGAGGCTGAGCTATCAGCCCGCGATAAGATGATGAAGCAAATCGAGCAACAAAAAACAGCCGATGCTTCAAGCGATACGCCAACGAGTTTGCTTCCGCCGAATGCCAAAGTCGGTGAGTGCTACGCACGCGTTATGATTCCCGCCACATATCGGACCGTAACCGACCAGATCGTTAAGAGTGAGGCGGGCGAACGGTATGAAATCATTCCCGCACGCTACGAAACCGTTGAAGAACGTGTCCTCGTAAACGAGGCCTCGACTCGCCTCGAAGTCATCCCGGCCCAATATGAGACTGTCGAAGAGCGAGTGCTTGTAAAAGAAGCCTCCACCAAGATCGTCGAAATTCCGGCGGAGTACGAGTTTGTGACAGAGCAGGTTCTGGACAAAGCCGCACATACCACCTGGAAGAAGGGTCCCGCTGCATCGCAGACTGCCAATGTATTGTCGGAAATGACGACGGACACTGGTGAAATCATGTGCCTGGTCGAGGTACCAGCTACCTACAAAACTGTGACCAAGCGTGTTTTGCGACGGCCAGCATCGACTGAAGTCGTGCAGATCCCTGCAGAATACAAAACAGTGAGTAAGCGCGTTGTCAAGAAGCCGGCCACGACTCAGGAGGTAACTGTTCCTGCGCAGTATGAAACGATTAAGGTGACCAAGCTGGTTGAGCCTGCCACGAAGCAGCGAATCGAGATTCCTGTCGAATACGGCGTTGTGTCGCGCACCGAAAAGGTCGCTGATGCAAGTGTCGAGTGGCGCCAGGTCGTTTGTGAAGTCAATTTGACGCGGCCGAAAGTTGTCGAATTGCAACGGGCACTCGCAGACAAGGGATATTACAAGACCCGTGTCGACGGAATTATCGGGCCCGCCACGCTGAGTGCCGCAAGCCGATATGCGGCCGATAACAACATGCCATCGGGTAGTAATTACATCCCTGTTGAGGTCGTCGAATCTCTGGATCTGGATATCTAACTAGGTCGCCAGGGCATAGCAACCGGGCATGACTGCCCGGTTGCTTTTTTGATGTTCAACAAGAAACACAGACTCTCGTGATGATTCTACGGGCCATTCGCTGACTCCGTCGAATTAAATCGACTCAGGACCCGATGATCGGGTAAGAACAAATAATTTCTCAGGAGGATTATCAATGTCAGTAGCACGAGTTACCGAGTTAACTGCATCATCTTCAAAGAGTTTCGAAGATGCCATTCAGAAAGGGATCAGTAGGGCAAACGAGACACTCGAGAACGTCAAGGGGGCGTGGGTCCAGGAGATGAAAGTTACCTGCAAGAACGGCAAGATCGACGACTACCGCGTCAACATGAAAGTGACGTTCGTGCTTCGCAAATAACTAAATGTTACAGCATCGAAGCACTAAAGCCGGGCCGTCATTGCTCGGCTTTTTTGCGTCGTTTGTAAAACTTTGTCAATAAATCGAACCGGTCGAGAAATTGCTACTACACTGCCTGGTCATCAGGAGGATCGAATTGTCTGATCCAGACTTCATTTATTTTGGAAATTTTTTTCCAATTGAAAAATATCAGGAGCATCAAAATGGGAAAGCGAATTGAAGATATCGAAGGTATTGGCCCGTCGATGGGATCGGCATTGCGCGATGCGGGCATCAACACAGTCGATAAATTGCTTGAGACTGGATGTAACCAGAAAGGTCGAAACTGGTTGGCCGAGAAGACTCAGATCAGTGAGACTCGGATACTCAAGTGGGTCAACATGGCAGACCTCTTTCGCATCAGCGGCGTGTCCAGTCAGTATGCAGAGTTATTGGAAAATGCCGGTGTCGACACGATAAAAGAACTCAGGAACCGCAACGCTGAAAACCTTGCCGAGAAGATGCATAAGATCAACGCCGCGAAAAATGTCGTTCGTCGGGCGCCCTCGGCAAAAGTAGTCAGCTCCTGGATCGACCAGGCAAAGGTGCTCCCGCCCAAGGTCACCCATTAATCAGCGAAATGTCGCTCAGCAACATCGTGGTGCCAATCGTTAGTTACTTGGAGTTCTTACAATGGAAGTCAGCTCACTCATTCAATCGCTTCAGGAGACCCTGAGCGGCACATTGCCGAGTTTAATGGCTGCCCTCGGCATTCTTGTCATTGGCTGGTTCGTCGCCGTATTGTTGCGGGCCGGTACCCGGCGATTGCTTGGCATGCTCAAACTCAACGAACGAATCCAGGCAAGCACGGACGGTGCGGTCAATGCGGAGTCTTGGGGCGCCACCGGCGTGTTCTGGGTAGTTATGTTTTTCGTGTTGATTGCATTTTTCAATGTGCTCGATCTCGAAATCGTATCTTCACCTCTGCAGGCGCTGGTAACGAGAATCTTCGAATACGGCCCGAGTCTGATCGCGGGTTTAGTGCTCGGACTGGTTGCCTGGATCATTGCGAGCATTGCACGGACGTTGGTAACAAGCGGGCTTGCTACCACAACTCTGGATGAAAAAGTCAGCCAGGCCGCCGAGATGAAACCAATAAGCCAGAACATCGGTGATGTCCTTTATTGGCTGATTCTTCTCATGTTCCTTCCGGCCATCCTCGGCACTTTGCAACTCGAAGGCCTACTCACTCCCGTGCAGGGAATGGTCGACAAGATCCTTGCGATGGTACCTAACATCCTTGCCGCTGCCGCAATTACGATCGTCGGCTGGTTTGTTGCCAAGATTCTCAGGGACCTCGTGCAAAATCTGCTCGAGGTTGTTGGCTTCGACAAACTCGGCGAAAAAGCAGGCCTGACCGGAAAAGTTGGCTTGTCGCGCCTGACTGCAATGATCGTATTCATTTTTATATTTGTCCCGGCGCTGGTCGGAGCACTCAATACATTACAGATTGAAGCAATCTCAAGACCCGCCACGGAGATGCTGAGTGCGTTCATGGCGGCCATCCCCGATATTTTTGCAGCAGCAATTATTCTCACGATCGCATTTTTCCTCGCGCGTTTTATATCGGGGCTGCTGACGACGATTCTCGCGGGAGTCGGCGCCAATGAATTACCGCAAAAAATGGGACTAAAACACGTTGCGAAAGACGGTTTCTCAATTGCAAAGCTTGTCGGCCAGGTCGTGAGTATTTTCATCATGCTGTTTGCCAGCGTTGAGGCGGCCAATCAGCTTGGCTTTGCGCAAATTTCTGAATTGGTCACGATGCTCATCGGATTCGCTGGTCAGGTGCTACTGGGATCGGTAATCCTGGTGGCGGGATTCTGGCTGGCCAACATGGCATACTCGGCCATCATCAGGGTGGGCGGCAAAGCCGCTTCCACGATGGCGAGCATATTGCGGGTGGCCATTCTCGGTCTCGTACTGGCGATGGGACTTCGCGCCATGGGTATTGCGGACGACATCGTCAATATGGCATTTGGTTTGATTCTCGGGTCTGTCGCCGTGGCTTTCGCAGTATCTTTCGGCCTGGGCGGCCGCGAAGCAGCCGGAAAACAAATGGAATACTGGCTGGCGAATTTTCGGAAAGACTGAATGGATTTCTGGGTCACCTTACTGGTCACTGGCGGCGATACCCGACTGTCATAAGAGCGTTCTTCAAAGGAGATTACTATGAAAAATTACATAAAATTTTCGGTCATCGTGCTTTTTGTTTTGCAGGCAATGGCTTGCGCTCGAGAAGAAGAAACCTCACGCGAGGTAGAAAACGTCGTTGATCAGCAATCAAAACCCATGCAGGAAACCGCAAGTGACGCAGTGAATGAGGCAATGAGTGCTGCAGAAGCGGTTATGGATGACGCCGAAGGCCAGGTTGGCGAAATCGTAGAGGATGCCGAAACCATGGCGAAAGATGCGTTGGACGACGCAATGGATGAAGTTGAAAATATGAATGAGGAAGAATTAAAGGAGCAAGCCCTGAAAAAACTTGGCGTCGAAAATTAAGGCAGTTATGTTCGTTGTACGTAGCATGGGCCGCCAGTCATCACCAATAAAACAGGGAAACCGCACGGATGGCAAAGGAATTTGAGAAAAGGATCGAGGTTACAGACCCCTTTGCAAAGAGGCTCATGGTCCGTTACCTCGGGCATCGTAAGGAGGAACTCGAGTCGCTTCGTTCCGCGTTATCAGGCTCAGATTTCGAAACAATCCGCATAACGGGACACAATCTATTCGGTTCCGGCAGCGCCTATGGCCTTGACCGTATCAGCGAGCTAGGCGCAGATCTCGAGGCCGCCGCTAGCAATAAGAACGCCGATAACATCGCCCATATAATTGACTTGCTCGAGCATTATGTTAGCAACGTACGCGTAATTTGATGCCGGCCGGAAATCGACGCGAGCCCGACGAAACCGGCTAATCCGGCCCGCTGACTTCCTCGCCAAGGGGAGTGACAGCCGGATGGTCATCGCAAAATGTACAAAGTGCCCATAAAGCCCTGTAAAATCGGGACGGTTGCGCCAACAGAATCGAAGAATACCGCGCGACCCCAGCAACGGATAGAAACAGGACCTGTAACCCTGGAGGGCCTTTGCGAATCGCATTGTTGGAGGACGATCCAGACCAATCGGAATTGATCCGACTGTGGCTCGAGGATGCCGAAAATTCGGTTGTCGTGTATGACGCCGGCGGCGATTTCTTGCGAGGTGTGCGGCGGGACTCTTTTGATCTGTATTTGCTGGACTGGCTACTGCCTGATCTCAGCGGTCTCGACGTACTTCGCAAGTTGCGAACGGAGAGCCAAGACACGACCCCCGTGCTAATCGCCACCGTCAAAAATGAGGAGCGTGACATTGTGAAGGCCCTTCAAGCCGGTGCCGATGACTATCTCGTGAAGCCGGTGCGACGGCGCGAATTGGTTGCCCGCGTCGAAGCAATTTGCCGGAGGACCGGCGGGCTGCCGCAATCCTCAGGCCTGTATACGGCGGCGCCTTATTTCATGGACTTACAACGAAAAAAAGCCTCACTGAATGACGAAGACTTACCGCTTACTCACCGGGAATTCGATTTGGCTATGTTTTTTTTCCGAAATGCAGGCAGAGCCATATCGAGAGCTCATTTGTTGGAGGAGATTTGGGGCATAGATAACGCGAACGTGACAACTCGGACGATCGATACACACATCAGCCGACTGCGCAAGAAAATGCGATTAACCGAGGAGAACGGATGGAAACTTTCAGCGATTTATCAACATGGGTACAGACTTGAACAACGTGGCAGTGCGGTCAATTAACTCTAATAAGAAAAAACGGGAGGCACGGTGCGATGGCCAGAAAGCAGAGTCGTAATCGGAGCGCCAAAGAGGCTGACAAAAACGACGTTGAAGGAAATGTCGACAAGATTCGCGACATTTTATTTGGCGGTCAAATGCGTGATTTCGAGCAACGCATCGATGCCATCGAAAAACGTCTGGCCCAGAGTATAGAACGCACAGCGCGAGACATTGAACGCCGTATCGAGCGACTGGATGGCTATGCGCGCCGGGAATTCGAGAAATTGACAGAGCAAATGCGCGCAGAGCGCAAGGATCGCACAGCCGAGACCAAGAAAGGTGCCAGCGAACTCGTCGCACTGGCCGATCAGGTTGAGGCGTGGTTTGTCGAAATGGAAGAACAACAGTCAAAGGAAATGACCGACCTGCGAAATTCAATGCATCAACAGGTGAAGGACCTGACAATGCAAATTCGCGACCTGCATGAGGAAGTTCAAACGACTATGCAAAAAGAAGCATCGATGCTTGCTGAAAGCAAAGTCGGTAAAGAAGACATGGCGACGCTATTGACCGATATGGCGCTGCGACTCACCAAACAATCTAAGCCGCGCAAGTCTTGATCTCGGAATCGACACATGAATTGCCATGAATGATCTAGAGGAACTGAAGAGCCTTTTATTTGGTGCCGAGAAGCAAGCGCTAGACTCGATTCTGGAGCGCGTTCAGAAACCGGAGACGCGATCGGTCGATGTCGCAGATATTCTTCCGGAAGCTGTTCGTCGCAGTCATAGACAGGGTGGTGAGCTGGCAACTTCACTTCGCGAACCGGTCAGCCAGTGTCTTCACGAATCCTTCCGTGAGTCACCGCAGGAATACGCCGATGCGCTGTACCCTGTGATGGGACCGGCGATTCGAAAATCGATCATGCATGCCTTGCGCGGATTCGCGCAACAGATCAATGAGACTATAGAGCAAAGCCTTTCCGCGAGAGGCTTGAAATGGCGTTTCGAGGCATGGCGCACGGGCATACCATTCGGCGAATACGTCTTGCAACAGATGCTCTTGTATCGCATTGAACAGGCGTATCTGATCAGTCGGAAAAACGGGTTACTTATCAGTCATGTACATCATGATGCGTCGCGCATCAAAGATGCTGACGCTGTATCCGCGATGTTTACTGCAATTCAGGATTTCGTCACGGAATCTTTTTCGCCGGATCGAAATGGAAGACTCGAAACCGCCGACATGGGTGACTTCACGCTGTGGGCTGTACATGGACCGCACGCGCTGCTTGTCTGTGTGATTCGTGGCGTGCCGCCAAGGTCTCTGCGCGCGGATTTGAGTGGAATACTAGAGCGTATTCATTTTCGTTACGGCCAGGATATTCGCGATTACAACGGAGACACATCTTCTGTTCATGGCGTAGAAGATGAACTCGTTGATTGTCTCAAGTTCCAGGCCATGCAACAGCGGCACGGGAGCCGGGGGCGTATTTCAGTGCCTGTAATGATCCTGCTGTTCGCAGTCGCCGCAACGCTAATTTATTTCGGCATAAGTCATTTTGTCGTCGCGCAGCAACATCGAGCGCTGGCAGCTGCCATCGAAGCGACGCCCGGCTATTATGTCCCGACGATTCGACGAAACGGTGATAACTTCGTGTTGCAAGGGCTCCGGGATCCCTTGGCAGCCGGTGTCGATGAAATCGCCGTGACAACAGGAATTGATCCGAACCGGATTTCTGCGGAATTACGTCCCTACCAGTCGCTCGATTCGGAAATTGTATTACGCCGCACACTCAATCTGCTCGACCTGCCGCCGACAGTTTCCATTACAGATACAGATACTGTCCTGCACTTGTCCGGATCAGCAACGCAGGCCTGGATGGATTCCGTGCGGAACAAGATGTCGGCAGGAATGCTCGGTCTACCCGTAGATATCGGAGAGGTCACATCCACAGACTTGTTGCAGTTACGCGCCGAAGTCGAAAAAATTAATACCGGCGATTTCTATTTCTCCAACGAAGCGGAGTTTCGCCAGGACGACGTGACAGCGCTGCGCAGCCTGGCAGTGTCGATTTCGGAACTGATCAGTGACGCCAGGCGGCTTGAGCGTCCATTGTTGATCGAGGTCCATGGCCACACCGATGGGGCAGGATCCATGGCGTTCAATAGGGAACTCGCCGAACGAAGGGCGGAAGCTGCCATCCGAATCCTTGTTGACGAAGGCATCGATGAAACACTGATATCGCGATCTGTGGTAGTGCCGTCGGATGGATTGACCGTTGCAGATCCTGACCTCAGGAAAGTTTCCGTGCGATTATTGCTCGGGACTGGCGACGCGCTCAACTCTCCCAGCCTTGAATAATGCTATTAAATTCAAAGATTTGTATCGTCGGAGATTTCGCTGTTGGTAAGACAAGCACTGTTGAACGATTCGTCAACAACCAGTTTTCAGAAAAATATCTGACAACAATCGGCGTAAAGGTAGATACCAAGGAAATCACCCTGTCAAACGATGTCAGGCTCAAATTCATCATCTGGGACATAGCTGGCACGGAACAATTTGGAGAGGTCGAATTCGCTTACCTGCGCGGTGCATCGGGATATGTTCTTGTAGCCGACGGTACACGCGCTCAGACGATTGCTTCAGCACTCGATCTCAAAAGTCAGGCATTGAATAAATACGGTGACGTTCCATTGGTCTTTCTCCTCAACAAGTCGGACCTCGATGATTCTTGGGAGGTTTCCGATGAAAGCCTGACACAATTACGTGCCTCATGTTCCGACGTCTATGTGACCAGCGCCAAGAATGGTGACAACGTCGAGTGTGCAATCGAGAGGCTCGGCGAATTAATCATGGAACGCGAGATTGCGTAGTCTGCATGTCGCTACCGGTCCAAATCACCAATTATCTTCAAGCCGACTTCGAAAATAGTCGTCGTCCAGTCTGCTTCTTGATCGATAAGGAATTTGGACTCCTCGACTGGTGGGGAGACGCTGCACGACACGGCTTTGACAATCTGAGCACCGGCGAGAACATGCTTCATCGAGCTCCATATCTCCTTGGCCACTTGGGAAACTCACTCGAAGTTCTGCCATTTATTTCCACACGTGAAGCAGGCCACATCGAAGTACATATTTTGCCAGTTGACTCGAATTACCACGTTATCGTGATGGATGCCAGTCACCAACATGATACTCATCAACAACGACAGCAAAAGGCTAATGAAATACGACTGCTACATGCCGGCCAGCATAAACTGATAAGTAGGCAACGCTCTCTGATTGGCGAACTCATCGAGGCAAAGACTGAACTCGATCATCGCCGGCGTGAGGCCGAACGCAGTGTCGCGGAGAAAAACGAATTCATAGCAATGATGTCGCACGAGTTTCGTACTCCGCTTTCGTCAATCATTAACTATGCCGACCTTGCTCTCGAAAATTCGACGAGCATCAGCGACATACGGAAAAGCGCAGAAGCAATTGCGCGCGCATCGCGCCATATGAAGAATCTCGTCGACACGGTTCTCGATGATGCGCGCCTGGAAGCCGGAAACCTGACAAAGAATGATCGCGTGTTCGAGCTTCGCGCATTGTTCGATGACATAGCGGCGATCATGGCACCGCTTGCAGCGGAAAAAGGCCTGTCGTTCGCGATCTACGTAATAAGTGACGAGGTGCCCGAATTCGTCAATGCCGACGATGTCTGCCTGCGCCAGGTATTGATAAACCTTCTCGGAAACGCCATCAAATTCACCGAAACCGGCAAAGTCTGGCTCGAGATTGGGTGGTCCACTGAGCAGTTGCGGATATCCGTAGCAGATACCGGGCCAGGCATTGATTTACCGGATCAAAAGAGAATTTTTCAGGCATTTGATCGCGGTACTCATACGGATGCCACCAGCATCCCGGGAAGCGGGCTCGGGCTGACGATGACGCTTGAACTGGTCAAATTGATGCGTGGACAGATTGAACTTGTGTCTGAGCCCGGCGCCGGATCCCAATTTGTCGTCATCATTCCAGCAGAGTCTGTTGATTACATGTCGAGCGAAGAATCGGTATTGCCGGAACCTGCGGACAAATTTCACGCCGTTCGTCCAGCGACGATACTTCTGTGCGACGACGACGAAGACCTTCTTGCGTTGGCTGAATATTACCTACATCGTGCCGGATATGGACTCCTGATTGCTCGCGATGGCCAAGAAGCCGTGGAAAAAGCGCTGGCATACAAACCCGACCTCGTACTGATGGACATAAATACGCCTCGATTAAGCGGGGCAGATGCGGCTGCACGATTGCGCGACGAAGAATTTGACGCTCCGATCGTGGCGTTAACAGCATCGGATGTCAGGAAACTAGATCGTGAGGTCTTTTTCGACAGTTTGCGCAAACCAATTCAGATGCCCCGGCTATTAGCACAGATTCAGTCCTATATCCAATGAGACTCGGCGGTCTCCGGCTACGCCCGAATGTTAAATTTTGTTTCACTGTCGCTAGTAAGATTTCGAATTGATTATGATTACCAGCCTTGGTAATGAAAATGTCCGAGATTATCGGATTCAGTCGGCATAGTTTGCATTGCTGTGCCAAAGAAACTTGTTTAGTTAGAAGGAAAGCATAATGTTAAACGAATTCAAGAAATTTGCGATGCGCGGTAATGTTGTCGATATGGCGGTCGGCATCGTCATTGGAGCGGCATTCGGGAAGATTGTCAGTTCAGCGGTCAACGATATCATAATGCCGCCCGTCGGGATGTTAATGGGCGGCGTCGATTTTAGTAATCTTTTCTTTGATCTGAGCAGATCCGGCTACACATCTCTTGCCGTTGCGCAGGAAGCCGGTGCGCCGATAATCAAGTACGGCGTTTTCATAAATACCGTGCTTGATTTTCTGATTGTAGCGTTTGCAATATTCATGGTCATCAAAGGCATGAATGCGCTGAAGAAGAAAGAAGAGGAAGCACCTGCGGAACCGCCGAAGCCGTCGCCCGAAGTTGAACTTCTTACAGAGATCCGGGACTCACTCCGCAGTCAATAATATGATCAACGCTGGGGTGAGTGGCCCAAATTCGCACACCTCACACTAAAGTCGGAAGCGCACAGGGATGTGCGCGCATCCGATCTCTTTGAGAAGCGGTCTTACGACACGTCTCATGTAATCCAGCGCTGCCTTCTGGCGGAGTTAGAAAACCAGATGAGAAATATGGCGATTGCCGTGATCAATGTCGGCATTATGAGACTCGCCGGCCCCCTTACATTCAATAAGCCGGACCCGAGAAATGCATGATCCATCTGCACAAGTACAGCAATCAAGGATGTAATGAAGAGCGGCATCGAGTTCACGAAGAGCCTCTTAATCGCAGGCCTGGTCCTCGAGCATGGCGGTGGTGATTAATTTGTGGGTGACCGGCTCGATGTCCTGGTCGGCTCGGTCCTGTCCACAATTGCTGCGTACGTCATCTTCGACATGGGCCTGTCAAAACGAGATTCCGCCGTTTACCCCCCATGGCGCATCGAATCCCGTCAGTCAGAATTGTCGCGCTTGATCAATTTGATTGGTCCGTTACCGTCGTCGCCGGTCATCGTATTGCCCGAGATAGTGAATACGTCATCGATCCAGCCTTCGCTGACCCAGTCGACGTAGAGCTTGCCGTTTATCAGCCGGCCTACCCCTTCCGAAGCATCGTCGTAGATGCATTCTTTCCTGTCCTCGCACTCGGGACGCAGCAACAGGTTCTCGCGTTCGGCGACGGCACGAGTCGTTATGCGGGAAATAATGCGAAATGTCCCGTCCGGCATTTTCTCATTAATGAAAATCGACGCATCTTCCTGGTAATAAGCGACGCCCGGAAACCTGAGAATCCGAAGCTCCATCTCCCATTCGCCGAGCAATTGCTCATCCACGTCCTGTGCGAAAAGGGGTACAGCCGTTGCCAGACACAGGCAAATGCCGGGCAGGAATGTCGATCGCTTTTTATTCACCGGAAACCCATCGACTTGCCGCCCAGCTGATGACGATCACCAGTTATTCGTTGCTGCAGAAAGTCTCTTAAAGAATGAACCATAACCAATGAATATTACCGCAAGTACACCACCTGTTGGATAATGACCCCGCCACCAACTGATTGGGTACGGGCCGGCATTTCCGCTCTTCTACGAGTGTGTACAGGCCGGATTGGCATGCACGGTGCCTGCCCGCAAGGTTTTGGGCACACGCAATCGGTTGACGAATATGAATATTACCGCAGTCGCTTTGGCGGCATTCCTGGCATCCGGCTGTGCCGCATTCAACAACGCTTACTACACACCCAGCGAGCAACAGTTGAAATCTCAAAATCCCTATCTCTTGAACTGCCCGGCGGGCAGCGCACCGGTATGCGAGACATACGGCGGCGGGCGCGTCGGGACGAGATATCGGAATTGCGTTTGCGGCCGCAAACCGTTCCTGTAAGCCAGGTCTGCGAATTACCCATCCGGCAACGCAAGCGCGGTCGTGCCGACGGCGGTCCATGTGGGATGCGGCAGCGACATGGCCTTCATGCGTGTCTTGACCGTTTCCTCGAGTTGGCGCTGCAAGTCCGTGTGATACGAGGTGATCTCGAGGAGGTCGTCGAGGCTGGCGCCGGCCTCGTTCAGCGCTTTAACTATCCAGCCGAGTGCCGCGCAGGACAGGATGCAGCTAAATGTATGCGACTGCGCCACCCGGCTGCGGCATCGGTGGTCGCAACTGTTTCTCTGCGATGCCGCCGCAGTCGCGGCACCTGAACCGCGCTTCAGTCAGTGCCTGTCTGCCTCTGCCAATCTCGATCAGCCGATCGAGGTTCGCTTCGCCCCAGCGGTCACACTCGATGCAGTAGAGCCCGAGTGTGTGACTTTGACTGCGCAAGTCCTCGAAGGTTACAAGCTGCGGCACAGGCCATCTCACTACGTGCGGCGGCACCTACAAGAGAGCCATAACCGCACCGATCATACCGCCGAGGACCAGCACGGCCATCGACAGGGCACCAATAACGAAGCCCACCGATCGTCCTTTCGGATCGTCGAGGTAGGCATTGCGATAGAAGAAGCGACCGATTATGAATATCATGCCAATGATGGCGCCCGCCAGTTCATGCACGTAGTACCCGAACATCCACAGTCCGGGTAAAAAAATAACCAGCTGCTCCACGGTATTAGCATGTACGCGAAAGACGCGATCGAACTCAGCATGGCCGCTCATCGCCGGCGCATCGATGCCGTGCCGGACGCGCGCCCGTCCTACCTGAAACGCAAAAAGAAACGATTGCAGTACAGCCAAACCTGTCACGATTGCTATCAGTTCCATCATGCTCACCTTTATTATTATGTGTCTGTAAGATGGCCGGCATCGGGTCCGTTGCGCCGCCTGCGGCAGCCGGCCGGAATGGGTGATAGTACAATAATTGGCGCCGCCGGCACGCGGGAAGCCGCAATCGAGGCAGGACATCGCATTGAATGAGCCGCAACAGGGGACACTGTCCGTTCCCATGTATTTCGTCAGCCGCATTCTGGGGATAGAGCGCGACGAGCTGGTGGCGGTGGCGTGGTCGTTCGTCTACTTCTTTTGCATCATGTCGGCGTACTTCATGCTCCGCTCGGTCCGGGAAACAATGGCGATCATCAGTGGCGTGCAGAATATTCCCTGGTTGTTCACCGGCACTTTCGTACTGATGATGCTGGCGACTCCTGTGTTCGGCTGGGTTACGTCGAGGTTTCCGAGAAGAGTATTCCTGCCCTGGGTCTATTACTTCTTTGTCCTCAATATTCTGATTTTTTTTCTTGTCTTCACGTACGCTCAGGAAAAGAACCTGAGCCTCCTCTGGATCAGCCGGGCGTTCTTCGTCTGGCTCAGCGTTTTCAATCTCTTCGTCGTGTCGGTTTTCTGGAGCTTCATGGCGGATATCTATACGAAACAGCAGAGCCGACGACTGTTCGGGGTCATCACCGCCGGTGGCAGCGCCGGGGCGCTTGTCGGCCCGTTGCTGACGAGCGTGCTGGTGGTCCCGATAGGCTTCAAGAACCTGCTGCCGATATCCGCTGTACTCCTCGGATTCGGTGTGTACTGCATATACCGCCTCCGTCATTGGGTGCGGCAGCGCGACCAGGTCGACCCGTCGGTTAGTTCTGCGGATTCCGAACAGCCGCTCGGCGGCGCTGCCTGGGCCGGGCTGAAGTTCGTGCTGGAGCAACGATATTTTTCAGCCATTGCCATCGCTCTGCTTTGCGCCAATTTCTTGGGCGGCGCCCTGTATATCTACATGGCGCAACTTGTCAGCATCACGTTCGAAGGCGCGGACCGGCAGACGCAGGTTTTCGCCTTCATGGATGCCGCGATCAATGCGCTGTCCTTTCTCGGCCAATTGCTGATCGTCAAGCACTCGGTACAAAAACTCGGCATCGGCTGGACCTTGTCCCTGTTGCCGTTATTGTCGATCGTCGGCTTCGTACTGCTGGCCTTGAGTCCGACGTTCGCCGTCATCGCGGCATTCCAGATCCTGCGTCGCTCGCTGACTTTCGGTTTTTCGAAGCCGACCAGCGATATGCTGTATTCGGTCGTATCGCCGGAGGCAAAGTACAAAGCAAAGAATTTCATCGACACGACCATTTACCGCGGTTGGGATGTCGTATCGTCGTGGACCGTCCGAGCAATGAGCGGACTGGGATTAAGTGGCGTCTCGCTGGTGTGCGTGCCGATATCCGTCATCTGGATGCTGATCGTGTTGTGGATCGGCGGCGAATACAAACGGCGCGATGCCGCCCTCAACGTACCGGAGGCTGCATGAATAACGGAAAATGGAATCGGCGTGAGGTGCTCGGTGCCGCGATGGCACTGGGCATTGCGCCCAAGCTCACTTTTTCGGAGTCCGACAAAATGCTGACACGAACCATCCCCGGTACGGATGAGTCGATACCGGTCATCGGATTGGGCACCTGGGAGGTATTCGATGTTGCCGGTAGCCGCGAAGAACTGAAAACGCGAAAGGAAATCATCGACATGCTGGTCGATAAAGGCGGCAGCCTGATCGACTCCTCGCCGATGTACAACCGCTCGGAGCAAATCGTCGGAAAAATCATCGAATCGAGCGGCAATCGCGACAAACTGTTCCTCGCCACCAAGGTGTGGACGAACGGAAAATCGCGTGGCGAATCCCAGATGCGCCGATCGGCCGAATTGATGAAGGCAGGAGTCATCGACCTGATGCAGGTGCACAACCTGCGCGACACGGATGTGCACATGGCCACGATCCGCGAGTGGCAGCAGCAAGGCCGAATTCGATACAACGGCATTACGCATTACACGGCAACGGCCCACGATTCGCTGGAAAGAGCGATGCGCGAGCACAAGCCGCAATTTATCCAGATCAACTACTCACTCGGCGAGCGGGAGGCGGAACAAAGAATCCTGCCGTTGGCAGAGGATCTGGGTATCGCGGTACTGATCAATCGACCTTATTTGACCGGCAGACTCTTTGCAGCCGTTCGCGGCCGGGCATTGCCGGACTGGGCGGGCGAATTCGCCGGGAGCTGGGGACAGTTCTTTCTTAAGTTCATCGTCAGCCACCCGGCCGTCACCTGCGCCATCCCGGCGACCAGCAAGCCGCATCACATGGCGGATAATCTCGGCGCCGGATTCGGCGAGATGCCGGACGCTGCAACGCGACAAAAAATGGCGGCGTTCTGGGAGTCGCTTTGAGCCTCGCGGCAAACCACAAATGAACACAGCGGGCATTCTGCGCCGTCTCGGCGCGATGCTGTACGACAGCCTGCTCGTCCTGGCATTGATGATTCTCGGCACGCTGCCGTTTGTCGCCGCTCGCGGCGGCGAGCCGGTCTCACCCGGAAACCTGCCCTATCAACTCACGCTGCTCGCCATTGCCTACCTGTTTTTCGTGGGCTTCTGGTCCGGCTACGGGCGGACGCTCGGCATGCAGTCGTGGCGGCTCCGGATCGAGTCGCGAGACGGCGCCAAACCACGCGTCCGCGAGGCAAGCCTGAGGTTTCTCGCCGCGATCGTCTCCTGGTTGCCCTTAGGCCTCGGCTTCTGGTGGTGCCTGTGGGACAGGGACGGCCTCGCCTGGCACGATCGATGGTCGGGTACCCGGCTGGTCTATTACCCGAAATCGGGTTAAGCAATCGCGGCTTCGTCGCTGCTTGCAAGTCCATGTGCGCAGCGACATAAGTACATCCCTGTACAAAAAGCCGCTCCCGCCTTGTGGAATTTCCTCAGCCTAGCGCACTCTGCTTAGCGCGAGCGCGGTCACCGCGCAAAGCGCAATCGAGGGCAGCCACGTAACAACCGCCGGATTGAGATTAAAAACCTGTCCGGAATTCGCAATCATCTCACTCGCGAGCAGGTACGCGAGGCCGATCAGCACGCCGATCAACAAGCGGGTTCCGGAACCCACAGATCGCATGGATCCGAATACGAAAGCAAGCCCCAGCACCGGCATGATGACCACGGTCAATGTTTTGGAAACCCGCGACCACAATTCCGTCTCGTAGCGTTCGGCGCTCAAGTCATTCTTGCGCAAATAGTCGATGTAACTCAGCAGGCCCCGGGCGGAGAGGCTGATCGGCTTGACCAGCGTGATGCCGAGCAAGTCCGCATTCACGTCGAATGATTCGACAGCCAGGGAAGACTGCACGACCTGTACGCCATTGTCATCGAATCGTGTCTCCCTGAAATTCTCGAGCACCCATTTGTCGGTATCATCCAGGCCGGCGTTTTCGGCCCGCGCGATTGACTGCAAGGTATTGTCATCGTTGAAACGGTACAGGTAGAGGGCGCCGAACTCGAAATCGGGATTGATCCGTTCGAGATGCATGATGACCGGACCGTCCTTGACCCAGGCGGCGCTCGCTACGGTTCGGTCCTGCTGTTCGAATCTGCTCTGGTTGCGCATTGTCCTGGCGAAAAAATCGAGCGGCGGTCCGATGAATTCACCGATCACGGCGGTGAAGACCGTCAGCACCACACCGGTAATTGCGACCATACCCGCCAGGCGCGCGACGGATATGCCCGCGGTGCGCATGACGACGATTTCGCTGTTGGTGGCGAGGCTACCGAGGCCCAGCAAGGACCCGATCAACACGGCGATAGGCAGCATCTCGAACGCGAGCTGCGGCAGCGTGAGCGCGGTAAAAAGCAGCGCCTCCGGAATGCCGTAGGCCCCTCGGATATCTTCGAGCTGTTTGATGAATTCAAACAAACCGACGAGCGCCAGCAATACAAGCAACACCAGGAGCGTGCTGACAATGATGGTGCGCATCAGGTAGCTGCTCAGAATTCCCATTATCGAGCCTTTAGCGCAAATAGCCGCCGGTGAACGCCGTTCTGCACGGCGAGCATCGAAAATGCGAATCCGAGCATTACCGCGTGCACCCACCAGAGCCCGATCGCATCGGACACCGTCCGTTGCTCGATCCAGGCTTTGCCCGCGCTCATCAAGTTATAGTAAATGATGAATACCAGCACGCCGATCGCAAGACGTCCGTAACGGCCCTGACGCGGCTGACTTTTGCTCAGCGGTACGGCGATCAGCGACAGTATCAATGTCGACAGCGGGATACCGATGCGCCAATGCAGTTCCGCGATGTGCACCGGCTCGGCCGAGGCGATTAATTCCGCGGTGCGCATGGCCTGCGGCTCGAGCTCGGGCTCTTCCACGCCCGGCAGCCGATACGGGATACCGTGCTCGGCAAATTCCATGACCCGGAACCTGGATGTGCCAGGCACGCCTTCGTAGCGCCGGCCGTGGCGCAGGATCAGGAAGCGGGTGTCGGGATCCTCGGACTCGCGCTGCTCGCCGCGCTCCGCGATGACGACCTCGACGCCGCCGCTGTCGGCGAGCCGTTGCATGAAGACGTGTTCCACGAGGCCGGGCCCCAGCACCTTTTCGGCGTAGACGACAGCGCCGGCGGTCTTGTCGCTCGTGAAGCGACCCGGTTCGATACTCGCCAGGTCCGCCTGGCGACGCGCTTCGAGCCCAATGCGCTCGATTTCCGTCAGCGCCCTGGGTGCGACCTCCATGGCGAGCCAGCCGACAGCGACGACGAGCGGAATCAGGATCAGCGACAGCGGGCGGTAAATGCCGGTCAGGCCCACGCGACAGGCCATCATCGCCGGCATTTCGCTGTCGCGATACAGCCTGCCGAGTGCGAGCATCACGGACAGGAAAAGCCCGACGGGCACCAGGATGGTCAGGTACTGCAAACCGGTCAGGCCGATGATCTGGAAAATGGCATCTTTCGGTAATTTATCCTTGGCGACATCGCCGAGGACCCGCGCAAACTGGTTCGTCAGCAGGATCGCGAGCAGCACCATCGTAACGGCCAGCCAGGTCTGCGCGATCTCCCTGAAGATGTATCGATCCAGTATGCGAAACATTGCTAATTCCGTGATTTTCCTGGTATTCGGACAGCTGGAAATGGCCCTTGTTCAGCCGGATCGGTTAGACTACCGCTTTTGAAAAGTCCGGGACAGTCTCCGGGTCACAGTGCCTGTAGCAGTCCAAGAACAAGACCAAAGGCGGGGGCATACCTGATTCAACGCAAACCGCGTCGCAGGCAGAGGCGCGCGGTTGATTGTGATGGCTCCGACATGAAAGGGCAGCAGGGCATGGAATTCTTTACGACAACCACCGCATCGCCCAGAGTGGCAGCAGACTGTGTCGTTGTCGGCATCTATGAAGACGGCGAGCCGGGCCAAGCCGCGGCCGATATCGATGGCGCAAGCAAGGGACTGATTACCCGCCATGTCAAGCAAGGTGACATTTCGGGGCGAAGCTGCAGCGCTATGTTGTTGTCAGCGGTGCCGGGTGTCCGTGCTGATCGCATCGTCGTCGTCGGTCTGGGCAAGAAAGAGAAATACGGCGTAACGCAGTTTCGCAGCGCGACCGAAACAGCCATTAACATGGTTAAAGGAAGCAAGGTCCGCAACCTCATCAATTACCTCGCACTCGAAGACGCCGCGGGCGTGAGTCCGTACTACCTCGCACGACATGCCGTGGAAGCGACCGGTAACGCCTTGTACTCGTTCGCGATGATGAAGAGCGGCAAGAAGCAGCGCCCTCCGTCGATCAGGAAAACCGGTCTGGCGATCCACAAGCGAGGCGACGCGGCGAATTCCCTTCTCGGGGCGAAGCATGCGCAGGAAATTGTTGCCGGTATGTCACTCGCGCGCGACCTCGGCAACCTTCCGGCCAACGTCTGCACACCCACTTACATCGCGCGTGCTGCACAGAAAATCGCGCGGCAGCACAAGAACGTGACCACCAGGGTATTGGGCGAGGCAGAAATAAAACGCCTCGGCATGCAGGCATTCCTGGCGGTTACCGGTGGTGCCAGTGAGCCTGCCAAACTGATCGTGATGCAATACAAGGGTGCGGCAAAAAAGAAACCGATCGTACTCATCGGTAAAGGCATCACATTCGATGCCGGCGGTATTTCCCTGAAGCCGGTCAACGGTATGGATGAAATGAAATTCGACATGTGTGGCGCCGCCAGTGTAATTGCCACGTTGTCGATCGCAGCGCAACTGTCTTTACCGATCAACGTGAATGTCGTCGTGCCGAGTTGCGAAAACCTGCCGAGCGGCACCGCGACCCGGCCAGGCGACATCGTCAAAAGCATGTCAGGCAAAACGATTGAAATCCTGAACACAGATGCGGAAGGTCGGTTGCTGCTTTGTGACGCCCTGACCTACGCACGTCGTTTCAAGCCCAGTGCGCTGATCGATGTCGCGACCCTGACCGGAGCCTGTGTCATAGCGCTCGGACATCATCTGACCGCCGTGATGAGCAAGGCCGACGACCTTGCCGACGACCTGATCAATGCGGGGATCGCCGCCGAGGATCGTGGTTGGCGCATGCCGCTAAGCGACGAATACGCGGAGCAGTTAAAGAGCAATTTCGCCGATTTCGCCAACGTCGGCAGTCGCGAGGGCGCCGCTATTACGGCGGCCTGCTTCCTCGCCAAATTTACGGAAGGCGTCAAGTGGGCCCATCTCGACATCGCCGGTACCGCCTGGCGCGCAGGCACTAAGAAAGGCGCGACCGGCCGCCCGGTGCCGATGCTGACCGAGTACCTGCTACAGCAGGCGCGCGCGCTCCCCTAATCGTGTCGAAGGTCGATTTCTACGTCATCGACGGCTTTGGCACGGAGACGCGGTATCGATTCGCTTGCCGCCTCGCCGAAAAAGCCTATCGACTGAAGCATACTGTCCACATTCATGTCGCCGATCGGCAATCCGTGCAGCAGATGGACGACTTGCTGTGGACCTTCCGCGACGGCAGTTTCGTGCCCCACGAGGTGCTCGAAACACCGCTCGACAACATCCCTGCACCCATCACCATCGGCTGCAATGTCGCGCCGTCTCGCGACTGCGATTTACTGATCAACCTGAGCGATCAGATTCCCGATATCGCCGGTTCGTTTCCCCGCGTTGCCGAGATCGTAACCTCGGATGAGGAATCCAAAGCGAAAAGCCGAAAACGATTTGTTGATTATCGTGAGCGTGGACATACACTCGACACTCACAAACTATGAAGCCCGACTCGTTTGGCCCCTGCATACATGCGAATCGCTAAGCCGTTCAGATGGACAAGACATACCGCCCCAAGGACATAGAGCAGCGCCAGTATGAGCGCTGGGAAAAGAACGGCTGGTTTGCACCGGGCGGCAAAGGCGAGCCGTATTGCATCGTCATTCCGCCGCCGAACGTCACCGGCACCCTTCACATGGGTCACGCCTTCCAGGACACGATCATGGACGCCCTGATTCGTTACCACAGGATGCTCGGCCGGAATACGCTGTGGCAACCTGGTATGGATCATGCGGGCATCGCGACGCAGATGGTCGTCGAGCGGCAGCTGCAGTTGGAGGGAACATCGCGCATCGAGCTCGGCAGGGAACAGTTCGTCGAGCGCGTCTGGAAATGGAAGCAGGAGTCCGGGGGTCAGATCTGCCAGCAATTGCGGCGCATGGGTGCTTCCGTCGACTGGGCGCGCGACCGCTTCACGATGGACGACGGCTTGTCTGCCGCCGTCCTGGAGGTGTTCGTGCAGTTGTACGACGAAGGGTTGATCTACCGTGGTAACCGCCTCGTCAACTGGGACCCGGTCCTGCACACCGCACTGTCCGACCTCGAAGTGCTGGACCATCAGGAGTCCGGGCACCTGTGGCATTTCCGCTATCCGCTGGCATCCGGCGACGGCCACCTCGTCGTCGCGACGACACGACCCGAAACGATGCTCGGTGACAGCGCCGTTGCCGTACATCCGGGCGACGAGCGTTACAAGAAACTCGTCGGTCAGGAAGTCATTCTGCCACTCGTCGAGCGGCGCATGCCGATCATTGCGGACGACTATGTGGACCCGGAATTCGGCTCGGGGTGCGTCAAGATCACGCCGGCACACGATTTCAACGACTACGAGATCGGCAAGCGTCACGGATTGCCCGAATACAACATTTTCAATGACGACGCTGCAATCAACGAATCGGCGCCCGAGGCCTATCGAGGCCTCGACCGCTTCGAGGCGCGCAAGAAGATCGTGAGCGATCTCGAAAAACTGGGGCTGCTCGACAGGGTCGAAGAATACTCGCTGACCCTGCCGCGGGGCGACCGAAGCGGTGCGGTAATCGAGCCATATCTGACCGACCAGTGGTACATCGACATCGCACCATTGGCCAAACCGGCGATCGAGGCCGTCGAAAGTGGCCGCATTCGCTTTATTCCGGACAACTGGTCGAAGACCTATTTCGAATGGATGCACAACATCAAGGACTGGTGCATCAGCCGCCAACTCTGGTGGGGACACCGTATCCCTGCCTGGTACGATGACGACGGTAACGTCTATGTCGCGAGAGACGAGAATGAGGCTCGCGAAAAGCACGCGCTCGACGCTTCCGTGGCGTTGAGACAGGACGACGACGTACTCGATACCTGGTTCTCATCGGGTCTCTGGCCCTTCACGACCCAGGGCTGGCCGGAGCAGACCGAGTCGCTCAAGACATTTTATCCGGGTCAGGTCCTCGTAACCGGATTCGACATCATCTTTTTCTGGGTTGCACGCATGATCATGTTCGGCCTCAAGTTCATGGACGACGTACCGTTTCATGAGGTTTACATCCATGGACTGATTCGCGATCAGGACGGCCAGAAGATGTCCAAGTCGAAGGGCAACGTACTCGACCCGCTGGATCTCATCGACGGTGTCGATCTCGAAACGCTGCTCGAGAAAAGGACGACTGGCCTGATGCAGCCACATTTGAGGCCGAAGATCGAGCGCGTGACAAGAAAACAGTTTCCGAACGGCATCGACGCCTTCGGCGCCGACGCCCTGCGTTTCACGTTTGCATCGATTGCGACGACTGGGCGCGACCTGCGTTTCGACACGGGGCGAATCGATGGATACAAGAACTTCTGCAACAAGTTGTGGAACGCGGCCCGTTACGTGCTGATGAATACGCAATCGCTCGACGAAGGCGACGTGGAAATGAGCGCCGCTGATGCCTGGATACGTTCGCGATTGCAGGCGACCACGGACGCGGTGCACCAGGGTTTCGCCAACTACAGAATGGACCTGGTCGCGCACGTCCTCTACGAATTCACCTGGCACGAATTCTGCGATTGGTACCTCGAATTGTCGAAACCGGTCCTGCAATCTGAAGATTCCACCGATGCGCAAAAACGGGGCACGAGAAGAACGCTTATCGAGGTCCTCGAAGAGCTATTGCGTCTCCTGCATCCGTTGATGCCGTTCATTACGGAGGAGATCTGGGGCCACGTCGCGCCGATTGCCGGAATAGAAGGCGAGACGATCATGTGGCAGCCGTTTCCTGCCAAGGGAACACATCCGAGCGGTGCGGACATCGAAGAAGAAATCGACTGGGTCAAACAGTTCATTCTCGGAATCCGCCAGATCCGCGGCGAAATGGATATTTCGCCGGGCAAGCCCTTACCCGTGCTGTTGGAGAACTCGGACGCAAGGGACCTCGAGTTTGCAGAAAGGAACAGCCATCTCCTGACGCGGGTCGGCAGGGTCGAGTCCGTGCGCGCGCTGGACGCGGGCGAATCGGTCCCGGAGTCGGCCAGCGCGCTCCTCGGTAACATGCGTCTCCTGGTGCCGATGGCCGGTATCATCGACATCGACGCGGAGAAAGCGCGGCTCGGCAAATTGCGCGAACGCGGCACAGCCGACCTGGAGCGTGTCCGCTCGAGGCTCGACAACCCGGATTTTGTGAACAATGCGCCGCCCGACGTGGTCACAAAGACAAGGCAACAACTCGCGGATCTCGAGATGCAGATTTCGCAACTCGACGAGCAGATGGCGCGCCTCGGGGGCGGATGAGGAGTTGCCCTTAGAAGCCTGATATAGCAGGATTTTGTGCATTAGTTCACAATCCTGACGGGCACGGGATGCAAACACGGCGGCGATCCGCGACCATAACGTCGCGGGCCCGCGAAATCCTGCCAACAACGGACACGCGACGGGAGTATCAGATGCAGCGCAGCAGCACCCTGGAGACCTTACCGCTGGGCGCCGATGCGCAGCATGCCGCCATCGACAAGGCGAAGCAGTCTCTCGGCAAGATCGTACTCGGCAAGAACCCTGAAATCTCGCTTGCTCTCGCCTGCCTGCTCGCTCGCGGCCATCTGCTGATCGAAGATCTCCCCGGTCTCGGCAAAACGATTCTTGCGCAATCGCTCGCGAAGGTACTGGGACTGACTTACCAGCGAATTCAATTCACCAGCGACCTGCTGCCCGCAGATATCGTCGGCGTTTCGATCTTTCAGAAAAACGAAGGCGAGTTCAGGTTTCAGCGCGGACCGATCTTCGCGCAACTCGTGCTTGCGGACGAAGTCAATCGCGCGACGCCGAAAGCGCAGAGCGCGCTCCTAGAGGCTATGGAGGAGCATCAGGTTTCGGTCGATGGTCAAAGACACAAGCTGCCACAACCGTATTTCGTCGTCGCCACGCAGAATCCATCTGATCAGATAGGCACGTTTCCGCTTCCCGAATCTCAGCTTGACCGGTTCCTGATGCGTATCGAGCTCGGTTATCCGAATGAACAAAACGAACGTGCACTGATTACGGGCGCCGACAGGCGCGAGCTCCTGAGCGAACTCGGCCCGACGCTCAATGCCGACATACTGCTCGAACTGCAGCGTTCCTCGGAAGCGGTGCACATGTCCGATCCGCTGATCGACTATGTGCAGGCGCTCGTTCGATTTACCCGCGAATCGCCGGATATCGAAACCGGTCTGTCGCCGCGTGGCTCGCTGGCGCTCGTTGCTGCAGCGCGATCACACGCCTTTATCGAACATCACTCCGGCGTGTTCCCGGACGATGTGCAGGCGGTATTCGCTGCTGTCGCCGGCCATCGCTTGAAGCCCGCCAGCAATTCGCGGTACAGGACGCCCGCGGAACTCAGTCGACATGTCCTCGATTCCGTGGCAATACCTTAGGATCCATACCTATCGCCGCGCCGTCGAGGCCAGAGCGGGGCGCTGGGCGAGAAGGCGTCAGGGCACGGACAAATCGGTCACCGAGCTGCATCCGGGCCGGGTCTACATCCTGCCGACGGCGGTCGGGCTGGTATTCGCGGTCATGGTATTCGCGATGCTGCTGGGCTCGATGAACTACAACAACAACCTGTCCTTCGTACTGACGTTTCTCCTCACAGGGCTCGGATTCGTTTCGATGCACCAGTGCCAGAGAAATCTCGTCGGCCTGGAACTGAGCTTTGCGGGTGTCGACCCGGTATTTGCCGGACAGGCTGCCGAATTCCGCATCGCAATCACCAATCACTCGAAAAACAGGCGAGCGCACCTGCAGATATATGCGGACCAGGTAACCAGCGCCATCGATGACCTCGAACCGGGAGAGAGCAAGGTCTTTCATCTCGAGATCCCGACGGAGCGTCGCGGCCAGGTTTGCCTCGACCGATTCGGCATCAGGACCCTGTTTCCGTTCGAACTGTTTCGCGCGTGGGCCTGGCTGCATATGGACCTCAAAGGTCTCGTTTACCCCAAACCGGCCAAAGACGCTCCCGAACTACCGCCCTCGCAATCCGCGCAAGGTCATCGGCAGCACGACGCGCGCGGCGAGGAGGATTTTGCCGGACTGAGAAAATTCCACGACGGCGATTCTCCCCGACATGTCGCCTGGAAAGCCTACGCGCGCACCGGTGACCTCCTGTCCAAACAATTCTCCGGCGCAGATACGAGCAGCCAGTGGCTGGATTTCGATGGTATCGATTCGAACGACGTCGAAGAACGGCTGTCGATACTGACGCGCTGGATCGTCGATGCCGATAAGACGCAGCAGGATTACGGCGTGCGGCTGCCCGGACAGGAATTTCCGCCTGCCCACGGCGAGGCGCACAGGCACAAGTGCCTCAAGGCACTTGCGTTCTTCGACGAACATGCCGAATTCGCAGGAGAGCGCGCAGCATGAGCAAGCGCATGGGAACCGACGGCTCTTTGCTGGCAAGCCTGCCGTGGACGCTCGCTGCCCTGGCGTTTTCGATCGTGCCGCACATCCAGTTCCTGCCGGTCTGGGCAAGCCTCGCTTTTTTCGTTTGCGCGGCCTGGCGCTGGCTCGTCGAGCGCAGGCGCTGGCGGCTGCCTCCGGCGTGGTTACGGATCGTGCTGTCGCTCGTTTTCTTCATCGGCGTCATGGCTTCGTACAAAACGATCAGTGGTGTCGGGCCGGGGTCCGCACTGCTAACCGTGATGGCAGCGCTCAAGTTGCTGGAAACAAAACGACGCCGTGACCAGTTCGTGTTGTTGTTTATCTCGATCTTCCTGATCATGTCGTCCCTGTTGCGCGAGCAGTATCTTTGGTCGCTGCCGTACCTGGTGGCCGACCTGCTGCTGACGATGACTGCGTGGCTTCGCATGTCAACGGCCAGTAACGTAGGAATCGTCGCAAGTGTCGGGACGGCAACCCGGCTAATCGTGTATGCCGCGCCGCTGACGATCGCAATGTGGATTTTTTTCCCCCGCATCGCGACGCCGTTCTGGGCCGTGCCGATCGACACCAGTACCGCATCCTCGGGGCTATCGAACGACATGAGTCCCGGCGACATCAGTTCTCTGTCGCTGTCGAACGCCGTTGCATTTCGCGTGACGTTCGACGGCTCGGTTCCACAACCGCAGCAGCTGTACTGGCGCGGTCTCGTGTTGACCAATTTCAACGGGCGATCCTGGACCGGCAACAACGAGGCTATGCCGGGCAGTCGGGCGCGGCAGGACATCGTGGCAGTCGGTACCCCGGTACGCTACCAGGTAACGCTGGAACCGACGCGTCAGCACTTTGTGATTGCCCTCGATATTCCAACCGAATGGGACCTGCAGCAGACACACATGGGCCGACAACAGCAGCTGGCCCGCGTGCAACCGATCGACCAGCGCATTGCCTACAGCGCTATTTCTTATCCGATGTTTCAGCTAGTGAGCGAGCTGTCTGGCTGGGCGAGGGAGTACTACACCAACCTGCCGGAAAACAGGAACCCGCGCACGCTGGATCTCGCGCGCCAGATGCGCGACGAGGCGCCGGACGCGGAAGCCTTTATTACCAGCGTGCTCGAGAAGTTCAACAAGGAACAATACTTCTACACGCTCGAGCCGCCGCTTCTCGGTAGCAACCCGGTCGACCGGTTTTTGTTCGATTCCCGGCGCGGATTCTGCGAGCACTATGCGTCTGCGTTTGCAGTCATGATGCGTGCCGTCGGTATACCGTCACGCATCGTGCTCGGCTATCACGGCGGTGAGATGAATCCGATGGGCGATTACATGATCGTACGCCAGGCCGACGCGCATGCCTGGACCGAAGTCTGGTTGTCCGGTCGCGGCTGGTATCGCATCGACCCGACGGCGGCCGTCGCACCCGAGCGCATCGAATCAGGCCGCTCCGGCGCCATGTTTGACGGCATCGCCGAAAGCTGGGGGCTCGCCGCGCCGTCGGAGTTACTGTACAACCTGACACTGACCCTGGATGTCCTGAACGCAAAGTGGAATGAGTGGATCCTGGCTTACGGCGAGGAAAACCAGATGCGGTTCATGGAATGGCTGGGCATGGACGAACCCGACTGGCGGCAAATGATGCTGACGCTGGTCGTCATCGTCACCGTATTGACGGGTATCATCAGCCTGCTGATATTGCTGCGATATCGCCCGCCGCCCAAGGATGCCGCAGCGATCCTGTACCGCAAATTCACGGAGAAAGCCGGTATCATGCCGGCCCGCGGCGAGACGCCCCTTTCCTATGCGTTGCGCCTCAAGCGCGAACGCGAAGCCATCGCCGCCGAGGCGGACGCGATTACGGCGACATACCTCGATGCCCGCTACGGTCCCCCGAACCTCGTCGCCGTCGACAAGCTGCAGGCAGCGGTCCGGGAATTCTCGCGCAGGAGCTAATCGCTGCGCGCGTTGCTCGTATCGACGCGCATCAATAAAAGGGCGCCGATCACGAACATCGGCAGCAGTATGATGAGGATGTACTTCGGCTCGTCGCTCAAGAATGCGACGATTCCGACCAGCACGGGGCCGAGTATGTGCGAGAATTTGGTCACCATGTTATAGAAACCGAAGAATTCACCGGAATGTTCGACGGGTATCAGCGATGCGTAAAGTGAGCGACTCATGCCCTGCACGCCGCCCTGCACCATGCCTATGATGATCGCCATCACATAGAATTGGCCGACGTCCGTGAGAAATGTAGCCCAGCAGACGATGACGATGTACACAGCGAGGCCCATGTACAGAGAATTCTTCGCGCCGAAGGAGTGGCCAATGTAACCGTATACGAGCGTCGCCGGAAAGCCGACGAAATTCGTGATCAACAATGCCGTGACGAGATCCTGCTCGCTGAACCCTAATCGCTGACCGAAGTTCACCGCCATGAATATGACGGTAAACAGCCCCCCGATGTAAAACCAGTACGCGCCGAGAAACAGAAACGCCTCGCGATACCTGCGAATCTTGAGGAATGTCTTCTTGAGTTCCTGATACGCCGCGCGTACTGTGCCGTCCGTTTGCACCGCCGTGAATTTGGTTTCCCGCACCGTGTACATGAGTGGCGCCATGAAGATCAGCCACCAGATGCCGACCAGGATGAAACCGAAACGAATCACCTCGTTGATGTTCGCGAAACCGAACGTCGCAGGCGTCGAAATCATCCACACCTGCGCTGCGAGCAGAATCGCGCCGCCGACATAGCCCACGGCGTGTCCGAGCGATGACACCAGGGCGTAATAACGTGGCCTGCTGACATCGACGATCAGCGAATCGTAAAAGACATTGGCACCGTAGTAGCCGATGGATGCGCAGATGTAGAGGACCAGTGCAACGAGCCAGACACCCTCGCCGACCAGGCTCAAGCCCGCTGTCGTGGCGGCACCGAATGCTGCAAACGCGAAAAGAAGCCGCTTGCGGTAACCGCCGCTGTCTGCGATCGCGCCGATCACGGGCGCGATGACACAGACGATCACGCTGGCGATAGCGGTTGCCCACGTCAGTCGGGACGTGACTGTCGCGCCCGGGTCTCCTGCACTCCAGTAGACACCGAGAAACAGAGGAAACAGCACGGCGAGGACACTCAGCGCGAATGCGGAGTTGCCGCAGTCGTAGACGGCCCAGGCGACCGACTGCCGGTTCAGGAATTTTTTGTCTGGCATGTCGATTGGCCCAGTGTACACGGACAGGTGACGAGACCTGTCAATATTCCCGGGTCTCACGAAACGTGATCCCCGGCCAGCGTTCCTCGGTAAGGCTGAGGTTGACCTTGCTCGGCGCGATATAGACGAGACTTTCGCTGTGATCGAGAGCGAGGTTGTCTTGCGCGCGGCGTTGGAAGTCCGCGAGCATCGCCTCGTCCTTGACGTCGACCCAGCGGGCTGTCGTCACGTTGATCGGCTCGAAACGGCAATCGACCCGATACTCATCTTTCAGACGATGCGCCACTACCTCGAACTGCAGAGGACCGACCGCGCCCAGAATCAGGTCATTGCTGGAAAGGGGGCGAAAAAGCTGTGTAGCACCCTCTTCACAGAGTTGCGCGAGACCCTTCTTCAGCGCTTTCAGTTTCAGTGGGTCGTTCAGGATCGCACGCTGAAAAATTTCCGGCGCAAAACTCGGAATCCCGGAAAACCTGATCTGTTCGCCCTCGGAAAAGCTGTCGCCGATATTGATCGTGCCGTGATTGTGCAGCCCGATGATGTCGCCTGCGTACGCCTTTTCCGCGTGCTGGCGGTCGGCCGCCATGAAGGTTATGGCGTCGGCAA
>JBFHXJ010000017.1:0-48247 GCA_041598995.1 Woeseiaceae bacterium
GAATTTCGGCGATCGTCGATTGTTTTTCGGCCGAACGCCCCTACACTATCCCCAGGTTTTTCAGATACCGGGGGTGACTTGGATTCGACGCGGGTCGCGAAACTCCGGGTGCATGCCGAGGGACAGATCACCTCGTTAATCCAGCTGTAACACTCATAGTTGCCAACGACGACAACTACGCACTAGCTGCTTAAAAACCAGCCTAGCGCCCTCTGCCCGGCTCGTGCTTGTGCGGCCGGAACCCAGGGGTCACCGACACAAGACCGCGGTGAGGACATGTCCAGGGTCCGATCCGTTAAATCCTCACTGGGCTGGTCACCGGTCTTCCCTGCCCGTCGGGTAGCCGGTGACGAGAACAAAGACGGGATAAGCATGTAGATCCCGAAGCGTAGGGCTTGCGGACGCCGGTTCGACACCGGCCACCTCCACCAATTGAACGAGGCCTCCCGGCGGGAGGCCTCGCCGCATGCAGCAGGCACGCAAAGCGAAATCCGAATGACTCTGCCGACATCAGAACACGCCGACCGCCAGCGCCATGTCGTCGACACGACCGGGGGGATCCCCGCGACCGACGGCGCCGGCGTCAGAATGACGCGCATCATCGGCACGCCGATGCTCGATCACGTCGATCCGTTTTTGCTATTCGACGTGTTCGAGAGCGATGACCCCGACGACTACATCGCCGGCTTCCCGCCCCACCCGCACCGCGGCTTCGAAACGGTGACCTACATGCTCGCCGGGCAGATGCGGCACCGGGACAACGCCGGCAACGAAGGCGTCATCCGCGCGGGCGGCGTGCAATGGATGACGGCGGGCCGCGGCATCATCCACTCGGAAATGCCCGAACAGGAGGACGGGCTCATGTGGGGCACGCAACTGTGGGTCAACCTGCCGCAAGCGGACAAGATGACCGATCCGGCCTACCAGGAGTTTGCGGCGGCCGACATACCTCTCGAGATACGCGAAGGCGGTATCGAAGTGCGGACCATCGCCGGCAATTCCGGCGCCGTATCGGACCGTCCGACCGAACCGATTTATCTCGACGTCAAGCTGCCGGCCGATGCCGCGTTTTCGCAACTCGTACCCGCGACACACAATGCGTTCCTGTTCGTCGTTGAAGGATCCGTTCGTGTCGCAGAAAGGGAGATTCCCGCGCGCACACTGGCGATGCTCGGCGATGGCGATTCGCTCGTCGTGAGCGGCGAAACGGCCGTGAGCCGCTTCCTGCTCATCGCCGGCAAGAGACTTGATGAGCCGATCGCGAGGGCCGGCCCTTTCGTCATGAACACGCAAGCGGAAATCAAACAGGCAATCGCGGATTACCAGTCCGGGCGGTTCTAGCGGCGGCCTACTCCTCGGCCAAGCGCTGCCTGACGGTATTCTCGAGGCGCATCAGGCCGGCTGCTTTTCCAGCCGCCACGGCCTCCTCGTCGTCCGCGCCGAGGAGACTCTCGCGTAGCGCGAACATCGCGCCCGCCCGGTTGCCCGAGCCGCAATGCAAGAATACGCGTCCGTCATTTTTCTCAATCAACTGATTCAGCGTGGCGGCATTGTCGAAATTGACGCCGTCGGGCACATCGACCGGCACGTTCACATACGACATCCCCAGTCGTTCCACGATTTCCTTCTCGTCGATGCCGCGATCCTCGTCCTCGCCTCTGAAATCGACGACCAGGGTGAAGCCAGCCGCGGCGATCGCTTCGAGCACGGCCTCGTCGGGCTGCCCGCCGGAGAGGAAACGCGGTTCGGAGGGAATCGGCGCACCCGCTCTCAGGTCTGCGGTACCCAGGTAGGCGACCGATTCGCTGCCGTGCTCCTGTCCGTTAACCGCAATGACGAAGAGGAAAAGTATCGACAGGGATGTCATCAGTCTGGTCATGTCGAGCAACTCTCGTGAGAGGTTTGCACAGGCTATGCCTGGCCAATGTCCGGGACTAGTTCGCGTTTATACGTAAATCGGCCTTATCCGCAAGATATCGTCCGATCATGAGCGACGAGGTCGCTGCCGGCGAGGGTGCGTTCAGCACGTGGATCGCCCCCGGTCCCTCTTCGATGTGAAAGTCGTCGACGAGACGCCCGCTCGCGTCTACCGCCTGCGCCCTGACGCCGCTCCCGCCGGGCACGAGATCCTCCGCCCGAACGGCGGGCACGAGTTTTCTCAAGCTCCTGACGAACGCCCGCTTGCTCAGCGAGCGGTAAATCTCCGCTATACCCGGTTTGAGGTTGCGCCCGATGAGCCGCCAGAATCCGGGGTATGACAGCGTCGACGCAAAGTCCGCCAGGCTGAAATCACTGCGCTGGTAGCCTTCGCGCTTCGTCGCCAGGACCGCGTTCGGTCCGGCCTTCAGGGACCCGTCGATCACGGGCGTCAGGTGTACATCGAGGAATGGTAATTTGGGATCGGGTACCGGGTAGACGAGCCCCTTGACCAGCTCGCGGCTCGCGCCAAGGACGTCAAAGTATTCGCCGCGGAACGGGATGATTCGGACGCCGGGCGTCGTGCCCGATGTCTTCGCCACCTGATCGGCATGCAGACCGGCGCAATTGATGATGAGGCCGGCGTCGATGACCCCTTGCGTGGTCTTCACCCGGATGCGGCCCCTCACCGACTTGGCGGATCTGAATGCGGTCTTGAGAAGTATCTGGCCCCCTGACGCATGAAATGTCTGCGCGTATTTCGCGGCGATCAGCCTGAAATCGACGACAGCCGAGTGCGGGGCGTGCAGTGCGCGCACACCGTTGACGTTCGGCTCTATCTCGCGCAATTCGCGCTGATCGATCATTCTCAGATCCGGCACTCCGTTTCTCGTGCCGCGTTCATACAAGGAGTCGAGACGATCAGCTTCCTCGTCGGTATTGGCGACGATGACCTTGCCGCAATGAAGCACCGGAACCGAGTGCTGGACACAAAATTCGATCAGCGCCGCGTGTCCTTCCACACAGAACCGCGCCTTGAGTGACCCGGGTTCGTAATAGATGCCGGCGTGAATGACACCCGAATTGTGGCCCGACTGTTGTGCCGCGAGACGCTCGCCTTTTTCGATGACGGTGACGAGGAGGCGCGAGTGCAGCGCCTTCAGGTGCATGGCGGTGGACAGACCGATGAGACCGCCGCCGATGACGAGTACGTCTGTGCTTGGAGTGGCCACGATGTGCAACAAGGTTCGAAAGCGCGATTATCACTTGCCGATCGTTTGCGGGCCAGACGAGCAACGATTGTTTCTGCCTGATCGTGAGACTACCCTGCACCCATGAACCCTGCGGACAAAGATGGCGATCGAGCGTACGACATCGTCGTCTATGGCGCATCCGGTTTCACCGGCCGGCTCGTTGTGGAATACCTCGCCGGGAAATATCCGGTCGGCGAGCCGATTCGCTGGGCCCTCGCCGGCCGCAACCGGGAAAAACTCGACCGGGTGATCGAAGAGAACGTGCATACCGGCGAGCGTCCGGGCGTCATTGTCGCCGACAGCGACGATCGCGCCGCGCTCGAAGAACTCGCCCGTCAAGCCCGGGTGGTTTTGACAACCGTCGGTCCTTACGCGAAATACGGCAGCGAGCTGGTCGCGGCTTGCGTCGCAAACGGCACCCACTACTGCGACCTTGCCGGCGAGACGCCATGGATCCGGCAAATGATCGATCGACATCAGGCAGATGCCGTCAACAGCGGGGCGATGATTGTCATGAGCTGCGGCTTCGACTCGATCCCGTCCGATCTGGGTGTGCTGTTCCTGCAGCGGGAAGCCCTGGCCGCTTGCGGCGAGCCCTGCCGTGAGCTCGTCCTCCTGGTCAAGGCGATGAAAGGCGGCTTCAGCGGCGGCACGGTGGCCAGCATGCTCAATGGCATCGAGGCGGCGCAAAACGATCGCGCCGTAGCGCGTATTTTTGCCGATCCCTACAGCCTCAATCCGCCGGATGCGCGCAAGGGTCCCGATTCGAGGGATCAGCGCGGGATCGCCTACGCGGACCTCGCCGGTCTATGGACGTCGCCATTCGTGATGGCCGCAATCAATACCCGAATCGTGCGCCGCACGAATGCGCTGCTCGATTATGCGTACGGCAGGGACTTTGCATACGGCGAGGCGGTCAGTCACGGCAGCGGTATTGGCGGCTGGTTCAAGGCCGCCGCTGCCACCGCAACGCTTGGCGCGTTTATGCTGGCCTGTGGCTCGGCATTCATGCGGACGCATGTGCTCGAACGCATGCTACCGCGGCCGGGACAAGGTCCGACGCGCCGGCAGCGGGAGTCGGGATTTTTCGACATGCGGCTCTACGGCAGGACGGCGAAAGGCGATACGCTCCGCGCGCGGGTAACGGGTGACCGCGATCCGGGGTATGGATCGACCAGCAAGATGCTCTCCGAGAGTGCCTTGTGTCTTGCCGTCGACGGGCTCGACGTCGGCGGCGGCTTCTGGACCCCGGCCGCCGGCCTGGGGCAGGCCCTGACGCAGCGGCTGATTGCGAACGCAGGTCTCACCTTCGAGCTTGTGTCCTGAACCTGACGTGTCGCGCCTGGCCGATTCAACGCATCCCTACGCAAAGCTTCAGCCCGACGACATCTTCTCCGCGTTGGAGAACCTCGGTTTTTGTTGCGACGGGCGCTTTCAGGCACTCAACAGTTACGAGAACCGCGTGTACCAGATCGGCATCGAAGACGCGAAACCCGTGGTCGTCAAGTTCTATCGCCCCGGGCGCTGGAGCGATGCGGCGATTCTCGAGGAGCACGCGTTCAGCGAGGAACTGGCGAGTGCAGACATACCGGTCGTCGCCCCGCTCAGGCCGCAAGGAAAGACGCTGCACGTGTACGGCGAATTCAGGCTGTCGGTGTCGCCGTGCAAAGGCGGACGCGCCCCGGAGCTGGACGATCAAGACCTGCTGCGCCAGCTCGGCAGACTGGTGGCGCGGATCCACCTGATCGGCGCCACCAGCCCGTTCCGGCACCGGCCGAGGCTGGACCTCGAGAGCTTCGGCCATCGCTCCAGCGAATACCTGCTCAGGAAGGCCTTCATCCCGCCCGACCTCGTTGGCGCGTACGAGGGGCTCGTGGAGCACCTGTTTGACGATATCGAGGCGTGCTTCGAGCGCGCCGGACAGGTCCGGGAGATACGCCTGCACGGCGATTTTCATCCTGGAAACGTGCTCGTCGCGCGTGATCGACTGCACATCGTCGATCTCGACGACGCGCGGACCGGCCCTGCGGTGCAGGACTTGTGGATGTTCCTGTCCGGCGACAGGAACGAGCAAGCTCCGCAGCTGGCGACACTGCTCGAAGGTTACCTGGAGTTTCGCGATTTCGACGCGCGCGAATTGAACCTGATCGAGGCATTGAGGACACTCAGGATCATGCACTATGCCGCCTGGCTGGCGCGCCGCTGGGAGGATCCCGCATTCAAGATCGCTTTTCCGTGGTTCGATTCGCCGCGTTACTGGGACGAGCACCTGCTGTCCTTGCGCGAGCAGGCGGCATTGATGCAAGAGCCGCCACTCGAATGGACGGCCTGACGCGAGCCGGACGATGCTGCCGCACCGACTCCCGTCGGGTCTTCGTAAATCAGTGAACGGCTTGGAAATTCGGCTACGGATCGATCGCGTAACCGATGTCCGGACAGTTCCATGAATGCTCGAATACTACTACTGGTCGGTTGCGCTGCCTTGACACCCGGTCTAAAGTCGTATCAGGACAATCAGCCGTTTTCTGCGGAACTATGCGGTCCGTGCAAGCTCTCATACAGTGACACCCGGGCGTATAGATACTCGGCTGGGGAGTCGATAATTTGACGTCAAATTGGCCTAAACGCGTTACTGCAGCAATGTTCGCTGTGGCCCTCGGTGGCTGCGGCGGCTCACAAGTGATGCTGGCCGATCCGAGTATTCCGAAACCCCTGATCGATCAACTCCAGATTTCTGTCGCGGCGCGTTACCCGCAGGCATTCGACAGATTCGTGCACGAAGAACAGATCGTCGGCAAGGAGAAGTGGACCATCGACCTTGGCCGCTCCAACCGGCTGCTGTTCACCCAGCTGTTCGGGTCGATGTTCAGCAAGTTTCAGGTCATCGACGAGAACGCCGATCCCAGGGATCTGCAAATCGATGCGCTGATCGAACCCAGTATCGATGCGTTCGAGTTTTCCGTTCCCAGCCAGAGCCAGACGGACGAGTTCGCTGTTTGGATACGTTATCGCCTGAAAATCTTCGACGCCGACGGCGTGCAGGTCGCCAACTGGCCGATTGCGGCCTACGGCAAGAGCCAGTCCGGAACCTTCGACGGGGACGCCGCATTGCGCCGTGCCGCGGTACTGGCCATGCGCGACGCGGCCGCACTGATCATCCTGCAAATGGACAATTCGACGGGCATCAGCAAGCTCAGAAATGCGAGTGCACGCAGCAATTCGGCGCCGACAGCCGTCGTACCTGCCGAGGAAAACGTACAGACAACCGCCGCGGAGGACATTCCAGATGACGCCGGTTAATTCTTTCAAATCGCGACACGGTTTTGTCGTGAAAGCGGTTCTTGCCACATTGACGGGATCGTTGCTCAGCGCCTGTGTTACCTCGAGAGTCGAGCACATCAAGGAGCAGGAGACCGGTATCGCGGAAGGCGAAGCAATCGTCATCATGGCCAAGAGCTATCACCTCGGTAACGAGACCGAAGCAAAATTCATCGACTGCGTAGGCGACGCGATGGGTCGCGGACGAAACGGTCTCAGGGTCATACCGAACCAGCAATTCGTTGACGCCTTGTTCCCATGGTTCGAGCCGCGCACCGCGCCGGCGGAAACCAAAGGCTTGCCGACGCTGATGTCGAGGCCGGGCGTCGCCGACATGATCAAACGGCAAGGCGTGCGCTATATCGTCTGGCTCGACGGTGACACTGACAAAACGGCCGGCGGCGGCAGCATGTCCTGCGCGGTCGGGCCGGGCGGCGGCGGCTGCTTCGGATTCGCCTGGTGGCAGAACGACTCGGATTACGAGGCGACTGTATGGGATTTGAATGGCCTCGAGGACGCCGGCACTGTCAGCGCCGATGTCAGCGGCACTTCATTCCTGCCGGCAATCGTCGTGCCGGTTCCATTGATTGCAAGGACCCAGAACAAGGCCTGCAAAGGACTCGCCGATCAGCTGAAGCTGTTCATCGTCGCCGACGAAGAAATCTAAAGAAATCGCCAATAGCCGCCGCTTTTGCGCGATTGCTTCGTCAGCGCCGTGCTCGAATCCTCATGTATCGCATAGTCACTCCGGTTCTGCGCGCGGCGCTTGCTCGCACCCACATCAAAACTGACGGCTCTTGGCGCTTTCTTAGCACAAAATTGAAATAACAATTCAGATAGCTGATTAAAGCGGGCGGCCGCCACGAATCAGCCTCTTTCTGTAGTAATCGGAGTTCAGCTTTTCGACACTGACCTTGCGTCCGCTCGAGGGCGCGTGCACGAAGCGCCCGCGGCCGAGATACATACCGACATGCGAAATCTTGCCGTGGATTCTGAAGAACAACACATCGCCAACGCGAATCTTTTCGGCCGACACTGGCGATAATTCACGCCATTGTCCGGCTGTCGTTCGCGGTATACGTTTGCCCGCACTCGCATAGGCGAACTGCATCAATCCGCTGCAATCGAAACCGGCGATGCTTGAACCGCCATAGCGATATGGCACGCCGACCTGGCGAGCCGCGACGACGGCAGCCTGTTCCCCTGCGGTGCGTTGCGTGCGATGTTCACGGGTGTCGGGTAGCTGCCTGACCGGCTCGTGCCCACAGGCCGAGAACAGTCCGCACAATGCGATGAGCAAGGCAAACTGAGAAACAGATTTGGCGAGCGGAGATGACATGTGAAACGCTGTGGCCGACAATTCCGCTCAGGATACAGGGCATACGCTGAATACAATATGAAACGCATCCAGGTATTGGATCTTCTGCCGTTCCGCCCGGTCGCTGTCGCAGCCGTGATGGTCACGGCAGCGTGCTGGGTATGCGCCGCAGAATCCAATGCGTTGCAATCGAGCTCGACCCTGGTCTACCAGCTCGAGTATATCGTTACGCCGGATCCGCCGGCAGGCGGCGCCTGGGTGGAAATGAAGCTGACGCAGTCGTCGGACCTGCTTCGCGAAGTCAACATGCGCGCGCCTGCCGGAAGAATCAGCGATCCTGCCGGCGACGGGAAATACTCGCTCGCCGACGAACGCCTGCTATGGCAACCACCCGCGCGTGGGGGCAGCTTGCGCTGGTTTGCGAGAATTGATCACCAACGCGCGCTCGGGTCGTACGATGCGCTGATTACCCGCGACTGGGCCATTTTCAGGGCGGAGGATGTCATTCCGCAGGCGGCGACGCGGACTTTGCGCGGTGCCATCAGTGAGACCACGCTGAGCTTCGACCTGCCCGCTCGCTGGTCGTCGCTGACCGAGTATTTCGGGCGCGGGCATTCTTACGCCATCAGGAATACCAATCGTCGCTTCGACCGGCCCGCCGGATGGATCATTCTTGGAGACATTGGCGTACGGCACGATCGCATTGCCGGCGTCAGCGTCAATGTCGCCGCACCGACGGACCACGGCATGCGACGAACCGATATCCTGGCACTGCTGAACTGGACCCTGCCGGAAGTGCTACGCATCTTCGTCGATTATCCGGATCGGCTGACCATCGTCGGCGCCGGCGACCCGATGTGGCGCGGCGGGCTATCAGGGCCCCGATCGCTGTTCGTGCATGCCGATCGACCGCTGATCAGTGAAAACGCGACCAGCACATTGCTGCATGAGGTGATGCATATCGCGCTCGGTGCCGCCGCTGATGACGGCATGGACTGGATCGTCGAAGGACTGGCCGAGTATTACAGCCTCAAGATTCTGCATCGCAGCGGAACGATCTCAGACAAGCGCTTCGCGGATGCGATCCGCAAACAGGCCGATTGGGGCGCGGGCGTCAGGGATTTGTGCGCGTCCCGTTCGAGTGGCCCGGTTACCGCACGCGCGGTGACCGTCATGCGCGCCCTTGACAGCGAAATCCGTACGAAAAGCGATGGCATCAAAAGCCTCGATGACGTCGTCGCAGCAATGGCAGAGCTGGACGAATCCGTAACACTTCGCCGGTTTTCGGCCATTGTGCGGCAATTCATCGGCGGCCATTCGGATATGCTGCGGCCGGCCAGACTGCCCGGATGCCGAGACTGATGCCCGCAATCGAAAAGCAGGAACCGCATGCATAACCAGCGCGACCTCGAACTGTTGTTGCGATCGCGGGTTCCGATCGTCGTCATTGAGACACATGACGAGTCGCGCCTCCTGAATCTGCTGAAATCAATAACGCTCTCCGGATTCAATGGCAATTATCTCCCGCTCTTTCGCTGGACTGTTACCGACGGCCTGCAGCGACTCGACATCGAGCTGGAGCCGCAGTTGCACAACTCGGACCCACCCGAAGTGCTGCGTCACATCCGCGCCGTCAGGAAATCCGGCATCTACGTGCTGCTCGATTTTCATCCCTATCTCGACGATCCCGTCAACGTGCGATTGCTCAAAGACATTTGCATGCGATTCAAGGAAGTACCGAGACACGTTGTCCTCGTCAGCCACGAGGTACGCCTGCCGCGCGAGCTTGAAACCTTCAGCGCAAGATTCGAGCTCGCCCTCCCGACCGAAGCGGAGCGTCAGAGAATCGTCAAACGCGTAGCCAGGGAATACACCGCGGACAATCCGGGGCTGCGCGTAACGGTCGACAAACGGGCATACGAGAAGTTGATTCGCAATCTCGCCGGGCTGCCGGTCGCCGATACCGAGCAGCTCGCCCGCAATGCGATCTACCATGACGGAGCAATTACGAAGAGTGACGTCACGAAAGTTATGGAGGCCAAGTATGAGCTGTTGAATCGCGGTGGAATATTGCAATTTGAATACGACACGGCGAAATTCAATGACGTCGGCGGACTGGAAAAACTGAAACACTGGCTCGCGCAACGCAAGCCGGCTTTCGTACGGACCGAGGATACAGGGCACCTCGACCCGCCCAAGGGCGTATTGCTGATCGGCGTCCAAGGATGCGGCAAGAGCCTCGCTGCAAAGGCAACGGCGGGCGTTTTCGGACTACCCCTGTTACGGCTCGACTTTGCCAATCTCTATAACAAGTATCACGGCGAGACGGAAAGAAATCTCCGGGAATCGTTGAAAACCGCGGAAGTCATGGCGCCGTGCGTATTGTGGATCGATGAAATCGAGAAAGGGCTGGCCGGGCGCGGTGGCGAAACCGGGACGACGCAACGCGTGCTGGGCAGTTTCCTCACCTGGATGGCACAGAAGGACCGGCAGGTATTCGTCGTCGCAACCGCGAACGAGATCGACGCTTTGCCACCCGAACTCATCCGCAAGGGACGTTTCGACGAAATTTTTTTCGTAGACCTGCCGCACGCCGCGGTGCGCAAGCTGATCGCACAAATTCATCTCAGGAATCGCGAGCAACAGGTCGGGGTTTTCGATCTCGACCGCATCGCGGCGGCGAGCAAAGGTTTCTCGGGCGCCGAAATCGAACAGGCTATCGTATCGGCGCTGTATGCGGCGCATGCCCAGAAGAAGACCCTGACGACGGAACATATCCTCACCGAGATCGGGCAGACCAAACCGTTGTCGGTCGTCATGGCTGAAAGAATTGCGCACCTGAGGCACTGGGCGGACGGCCGGACCGTTGCCTGCGATTAGCGGTCCGATCCAGATTGCATAACGTCGCTGATTTAACCTAATTGCCCGATTTCTTGCCCGATCCGGGCTCCTGGCTGGTTAAATTTCGAACAATTTCGACGGCCCGTGATAAGATAGCTTAATGGCTAGTGTAAGTAAGAATATCAATAAATTAGTCTCTAATCCTGAAAACGATCTTACTGCAGAACTCGAAATTCCGACGTTACAACCGGAGGATCCCGAGACTGCCGATCAGGAGGCCCTCGCGAACGCCGAAACTGCCGGCTTCAGGCAATCGGACATTCAGGCCGGATTCGAGGACCTTCAAAAGGCCGAGCTTGAGCCCGCGCAGGAAGACGCTAGCAGCGGGGCAGCGCCGGCCGACGATTCCGCTCGCGCTGCAGCAGTGTCGGATCCTGCATCCGATACCGACACACTGTGCCGGCCCGAGATCGATATCGAGAAACTTCGCGCGGAATGGGCCGGCCTGGAACAGGAAATCAGCAAGAAGTTCACGGCCGAGATAGACCAGCTCGAAATCACCCAGCTCAGCCAAAAGCTCGATTCATCGAAACTGGAACTCGATGAGCGCCAGCGCCAGCTAGACGGCGTACGGGGCGAACTCGAGCGTGCGCTCGCGGACGCCCGCAGGCTGGCCGAAGAACTCGACGAGGCTCGCGACACAGCAAAGCAGGAAAAATCCGACAGACGCGAGCTCGAGAAACAACTTGCGGCGAGCGAGAAGAAGATCGCCAAGATCGAATCGCGGCTCGAGCAAGCGGAGCTGCGCCGGCAGAAGGAAAACAGGGAAAACGAGTCTCGCGAGCAAAAACTCAAGGACCTCAAGAAGCAGCTGGTGGAAACCGAAGGCGCGCTGACCAAGCTGCAGAAGGAATACGACGAGCGCGGGAAGACGTGGAAACAGGTCGAGGAAGAGCTGGTTCGCGTGACAGCGACGCTCGAAAAATCCGCAGGCGAAGTCGACGACCTTTCGAGTCTGGTCAAGAAACGCGATACAGATCTCGAACGCAATCAGGCGGCCATTGCCAAGCTGTCACGAGAACTCGACTCGCAGCTTGCGGAAAACAGAGAGCTTAAGTCGCAGAATCGGGAGCTGCACCGGATCGCGCGCAACGATGCCGCACAGGAACTCGAGCGCAGCTACAAGCTGATCGCCGAGCAGTCGGGGCGACTGACCAGCAATGAACAGGAGATCGGCGCCCTGACGGCACAGATCGAGCGGACCGAAAAATATGCGGACGAGTTGCGCCACCAGCTCCGCGAACAATCAGAGATTGCCGAGCATGCCTTATCGAACAGGCACGAGTTGCGGGCGGAATGCACGGCGGCGCAGGATCGGGTCAGGGAGCTGACGGAAGAGCTGGCTCAGACCAAACAGCACAATTCCATGCTATCGCAGAAGCTCGGCGGCATTGAGAAAGAATTCGAGAAAGAGATTCGGCATATTCGCACAGAGCTCGGCCAGGCTCAGGAAACAATCGCGGACCAGGAAACGATCAATGTGGAGCTCACGTCCGATCTCTTCAATACAAAGGGTTTTCAGAAAGGTCTCGAGACAAAACTCGCCGAGGTTAGGGAGGGCTACGAGGAACAAATCAAGCAGCTGGAACAGCAGGCGAACAAACTCCGGAACCAGCTGGACGATTACGAGTACAAGCTCGAGAACAAGGACGAGGCGATCTCCGCATTAATGAACGAGCTATCGAATCGAAGTGAGGCACGGGAGTCGGTGGACGAGATTGAAAACGTCATCAGCGAAATCGAGAAGGTCATCGATGATATCGACGATCGCTTGCCCGAAACGGTGGATGACGAACTGGAAGCGACCGACCGCGAACGCGTGACGCGCCTGCTGATCGGCGAGAACGACGGGCAGGAGCTGCGGTTTCCGCTGTTCAAGGATAGGTTGACCATCGGTCGAACGGCGCATAACGACATCCAGCTGAATGCGCAGTTCGTCAGCCGCCAGCATGCTGTCATCGTTACGGAGGACGGGCGAACCAAAATCGTGGACTGGGGCAGCAAGAACGGCGTGCTCGTCAACGAGAATCGCATTACCGAGCAAGTATTGCAAAACGGCGACATCGTCACGATCGGTACGACCGACTTCCGTTACGAGGAGCGCCCGAAGCGATAACGATACCGTCCGGATTCGGGCTGATCCGGATATGTGAGAGCAATCACGGTCTTTTGCCTGCTAATCAGATAATGTTGCGGGCCTTCAGGGATTGATTCGGTCACTCGCAACATCCCATGCTCAGCAAGGCGGAACCACGAGAACTAGGTCTTGGCGCGAATCAGGACGATTCGCACAAAAAAGAAGGCCTGTTGCACAAGCAGATCTGGTTGCCGAAATTCGTCTATGACGCTCTACCCTATTTCTACCTGACAGCCGGATTTGCCGCGTTTTTCGCGACCCTTTATATAAGTGAATGGTTCTGGATCCTGCCCCATTACCTGCTGTTTTCTGCCGCTTGCCTGCATCTCGGGCTCGCCGTACGCCGGCGCCGGACCAAGCCTCGGGAATCCGACCAAAACGACTAGCCACCCTTGACCTCACCATGCGCATGGTCAAGGATTGCGTTCCCAGTCCTCGACACCTACTGAATTGCCGGTGAGTCTCGATTCCTTCAAAAAAACTGCCGCGAAAGAGACGGCGTTGTTTCTGGGCCTGCTGTTTGTCGGGCTGGTGATCCTGCCCGTTGCGGTATTCATGGTCGGAAGCTCCGTGTTCGGCGAGTATGGAGGAAAAGGCTTTTCCGACTTCTACGGTACGGTGCATAGCTCGATACGTAACGGCGAGCCTGCCGTGCTTTTTCTCGTGTTTTCGCCGTATCTGGTATGGCAATCGTTACGTCTGACCGTGTGGGGATTTCGCAGGACCTGGCATCGTCGACAAGGAGTGACGTAGACGAATCTGCGTCTCACAGGGAACTGTGAACTGCGTCACAGATATTTCCTGAAATGACGCTATTTGGCGGCCAATCGGCATGGCTTATGTTAGTTTTGCCACCATGTGCTGCTACGCGGGAGTTATAGTTAAACTCCCCAAATAGCGGAAAGCTTACGCTTGTCGGACGTCCCTTATGCGCTTGATAAAATGGCTGGCCAGCAAGTTCTCTCGCGCCAGTAAACCGCCGCCCAGACCGCCGCGATACAGCGTGCCGAGGGTCAGGCCACGGCCGGCGAACAAACCCAAGCCACGGCCCATGGAGGTCGATCCTGTGGAGTACAGCGGCGAACTTGGCGGCAGGATTGAAGAAGTTGGCCCGGGCAAGAATGTTCTCGTTCGCAACAAATACGTGCGCGAAGATACGGGCACACACGAGACCCTGAAGATCATCGACGACTCACTCGTCGAAAAAGAAGACGACGGTGGCATAGACCCTTACAATACCGGCCGATTCGATCGCTCCAAGTCGTGGGACTCTTTCCGCTCACGCAAATAATCAGTTAGTCCCGATCAAGATTGACCCTAATTTTGGCGGCGGGTAGTCTGCACGCCCAGACTTTAGCCGGAGTCGCGACCCGTGGGATTGCGCGTTTCGTTCGAGCTCGACGAAGACGACCTCAAACATTTCCGCCTGATCATGCGTGAGGCACGCAAAGCGGCGGCGGGACTGGCGCCGGAACACGTCGTCGCCCGCGCCGAAGCGCTGCTCGGGCAGGTCCGGGAAACCAGGGTACCGAATTTCATTAACGAGCGCCTCGAGAAGCTGAGAATCATGATCCGTATGTTGCAGGACCACGATTGGCGCCTGCCGCGGGCCGAATCGAATCGCGTGCTGAATGCGCTTTCGTATTTCACGGAGCCTGATGATCTCATTCCCGATCACATACCGGGTGTCGGGTTTCTCGACGACGCTATCATGGTCGAGTTGGTCGTTCGCGAACTGCAACACGAAATCGAGGCATATCGTGATTTCTGTGATTTCCGGACGCGACATCGGTCGAAACCGGGCATCAAGCGCAAGACCTCGGACGTTACCCGTGACCAGTGGCTCGAAAAACGACGTGAGGAGCTGCAATCCCGGATGCGCCGGCGGCGCAGACGCGCTCGTGAAATACAGGGGGCCAAGCGTCCGTTGGATCTCTTGTGACGGTTCTGGACAAAGATTGGACATAAGCGGCGAGCGACCCGCCGCCGGTTGCGGCAACGGGGATCCGGCCAATTGATGCGACGCCCCCAGAAACTCGGGGCAGCCACCGTGGTCATAGCAGATAGAGCCGGGGTCGGCAGGGACCCGCCCGAAGGCGGATTGCGGTTATCGGCAGTCCAAACAGGCGCGCGGAAGCTGTAAATGTCGGAATTCGCTGATTTTTGCCGAACGCGCCCTTGATTGCCGGGCTCATGCAATCTAGCCTAACCGACTTCGGAAAATCGATAATTCCAGCTGCCGTACATGGAGAGCATTTTGAGCATAGTTAGCAAGGGTATCCGACAAGGGATTTGGGTAGCCGTACTGGCTTTATGGAGCGTGTCGGCCTCGCCTGCAGCGTCTGCCGTCAATGGCGAGGAACGGCTGGCGCCGCAAGCACGTCACGAGAAGATCGGCCAACTCGTCACCGAATTCATTCAGAAGTCTCACTATCGGCAGCAGACCGTCGACGACGCACTGTCTTCCAGGGTGCTTGACCGCTATATCGAGTCCCTGGATAGCAATCGCATGTATTTACTGGCATCGGACATCGCCGTTTTCGAAAGGTACCGCCATAAACTCGACGATATGGTTGGCTCGGAGCCGCTGACTCCGGTGTTCGAAATGTTCGAAGTGTACCGAACCCGCGTTCGCGAGCGCCTGGAGTTCGCCCTGCAGACGCTCGAGACGGAACCGGACTTTTCGATTGACGAGGAATATCACTTCGATCGCGCGGATAGCCCGTGGCTGGAAACGACGGCGGAACTCGACGATCTATGGCGCAAGCGTGTGAAAAACGATGCGCTGAGTCTTGCGCTGGCCGAAAAGGCCTGGCCGGAGACACGGGAAATACTGGACAAGCGTTACTCACGGTTTATGAAGCGCATGGACCAGGTGAAAAGCGACGACGTCTTCGAATCATTCATGAACGCATTCGCGCATACCCTGGACCCACATTCCAGCTATTTGTCGCCGCGGAATTCCGAGGAATATCGGATTCAGATGAGCCTTTCGTATTACGGCATCGGCGCATCACTGCAAATCGAAGATGACTACGTGATGGTCATCAATATCATTCCCGGCGGCCCAGCGGCGATCGACGGGCAGTTGAAACCGAAAGACCGCATAACCGCCGTCGCACAAGGTGAGGACGGTGAGCTGGTCGATGTCATCGGCTGGCGTCTCGACGATGTCGTGCAGCTGATTCGCGGCGAGGCCAATACCGTCGTCAGATTGCAGATCATGCCGGCGGGCGAGCTGCCCGGCGGCAAGGAAAAGATCCTCAGTCTGGTTCGTAACCAGGTGAAACTCGAGGAACAGGCCGCAAAGAGCGAATTGATCACGGTGCCGAGGGACGGCCGTGAGTGGAAAATCGGTGTCATCGAGGTGCCGAGCTTCTATCGCGACTACCGCGCACTGAGCACCGGCGACAAGAATTACACCAGCACGACCAAGGACGTTAAGCGCCTCATCGGTGAACTGGAACAACAGGGCATCGACGGTCTGATCATCGATCTCCGGGACAATGGTGGCGGACACCTGACGGAAGCGACCGCGCTTTCCGGTCTTTTTATCGACAACGGACCTGTCGTGCAGCTGCGCAACTCGAACGGCCGCATCAGCCGCCTCGACGATCCCGATCCGGTACCGCGGGTTGCCTACACCGGCCCGCTCGCGGTCCTGGTCAACCGCTACAGCGCGTCCGCATCCGAGATCTTTGCCGCAGCCATACAGGACTACGAGCGGGGCGTCATCATCGGTCAGCAGACCTTCGGCAAGGGCACGGTGCAGAACCTGTACTCGCTGGACCAGTACGTGAGGCGGCCTGATGATGAGGGCCTCGGCCAGCTGACGCTTACTATTGGCAAGTACTACCGCGTGACCGGGGAAAGCACCCAGCATCGCGGCGTCGACCCGGATATCAGCTTGCCCTCTCATATCGATGCCTCGGTCGTCGGCGAGAGTGTCCGGGAAAGTGCGTTGCCGTGGGATACGATTCGCACCACAAAGTTCCGGCCAGGTCAGCCGCTCGACAGCGCGATCAGTTCCCTGTCGGCATGGCACAACCAGCGCAATCTGGGCGACCCCGATTACCGGTACCTCGTCGAGGGTATCCGCGAAATTGAAGAGGCAAGGGCCCAGAAGACGGTGTCGCTGAACATGGCGCGCCGTCTCCAGGACCGTGAGGACTCCGTCAAGCGGCGCCTGGAACGGGAAAACGCGAGGCGCGCCGCCTTGAATCTCGAACCTGTCGCGACACTCGAGGAACTCGAAAACATTGAAACGCCTGACGTGCATCTGAATCAGGCGGCAGATATCGTCACCGACCTCGCTTTGTTGCGCGAATTCGAAGCACCGCCCACACGAACGGCTCGCATGGGCATTTGATACGGCGCTGCCGCCGGGATTGCATTGGCGGTGTTATATTGCTATATAACACCTGATCTGCACGACTGATCCAGCGAGGTCGCCGTGGATTTGAGGGCCCTGCCAACGCGAATCACGATATCCGGCTTGCCGGCGCTTGCCGCGGCCTTGATGCTCTGTACCACGGCCCAGGCCGCATCCAACGCGATCATTCCCTGTGAGCAGGTCGGTCGCGATCTGCAAAGTCTGGACGTTCCCGTCAACGAGTTCGCCATTGACGGGGTTGATCATGCGCCGATCGAGCCAGAGATCGTCGAGGCCGATGCCCGCGCAACGGAACCGGTGGCACCCATATTGAACCTGGGATCACGGCTGTCGAGCATCGTGCGCGACGTTTTCGATGCGACCACCGATGACGTGCCGCAGGAAGATGCCGAGCAACAATCAGTTTCGCCGGTCGCGGACCGCGTCGAGAAAAAGGATTCGTCCGAAGCGGCTGATTCGGCTGGCCAGAAGTCCACAATGCCGCGCTTTCAGCGGCAGATGCTGCGTACGGATATTTAGCGGCTCAGAACTTTCGCGATCCCCCACCAGTTCTCGCCGAGAATGGGGAGCTGCAATTCCCTGACCGAATCATCTTCGCCGATATCATAAACGGTCTCAGTACTCGCAGCTGTCGGAACGACGTCATTCTTGTTGCGGAATTCGGCGTTTTTGCTCAGCAATGTTGCTCGCTTTCTTAAAATGCCGGCGAATTCCTTGTTGTTTTCCATCATGGTCATTCGATCCTCGATCTGATCCAGGAGCTGCGTGCAATCGAACCTGTTACCGTAGTTAATCGAACCGGCACTCTTTTCATTGGCTTCCTTGACCAGCTTTGCGAATTCCTTGTCCTCGAAATTAAGAAAAAGTTCCTGGGCGAATGCAAGGATCATCAGGTTGATCGATCGCTTACTGGCGACGTCCAGCCCCCGGTGCTCGGGTTCGGCGCGCCTGTCGATGGCCGCCAGGTCGCTGAGCATCGCCTCTTCCTCCGCCCGCGCCATTTCGAGCTGGCTTTCGGATTCCCTGATAGCGGCTTTCACGGCCCGTGACTTGAAGATCTTCGCAAGGAAACCCAGGGACTCCAGGTCTTGCAATCCCGCCGCCACCTGGTCCTCCAGTTGCTGCATGCTGTTTCGGTGATTGAGCAGCATTTCCTGTAATTGCGCAGTTTCTTCGGCAAGCTTTGCCTGCCATTCCTCCCTGTATTCTTCGTGCTGTTTCTGCTCACGCTGCAGTTTCAGTTGCTCGGCAAACGTCGTCAGATGGCGTTCACAGCTCTTTGCGAGATTGCGCAACTGGTAGAAAACGACGACATTGTGGACCCACTGCGGATCGAGTAACAGGTCCTCGAGGTGATCGAGCTTCTGCTGTAAGCGGGCGGACTTGCCTTCTTCCCTCTTAATTCGATCCTGCAGTTTGTATTGCTCTTTCTTCTGGTTGGCAAAGGACTTCTTGAGCTCGGCACGGTTCCAATACAGGTCCATCAGCTTGTCGCTGTCCTGAGTCTTCTCCTCCGAATTGCCGAACAATGCAGCCAGACCGCCCAAGCCAAGCTCCTTTACATAATCGGGTCCAGTTGATGGAGGCACGAATCCCCACCATGTGGAATGATGACAAGGAGTAACGCCGGTTACCTTGAATCAATCGACATTTTTAACAGTTGGAAAGCGCTATCCGATGGACTGGTTTTGCCGATTGTAGCGGCGGCCATGCCGGGAATTATCGTTCGAGTATCAGGTGTCCCTGGTCCATCAGGTACTCGAGCCATTTGTTGAGAATCATATTGCGGCGCCAGCGCGTATCGAGTTCCGCCCTGTGCACGCGCATGAGACGTCGGAAACCGGCGTGCCTGCGTTCCCCGGAAAACCCCGTTGACTCGGCCATTCGTCCATCCAGGTATACCTTCACTTTCATGTCCGGATCAGCGACGCGAACACCGTTGTCGTCAAAGAAATACGACAAGGACATCGATATCGTGTAGCGACTTCGTTCGAGTATTTCGACGTGCAAATCGCAGTCGCCGGCGACGCGAGATCTGTAGTAACCATCGAGCCTGTCGAGCTCTGGGATCAGTTGCTTCAATCGCAGAAAATTACTGTCGTAGAGCGCCATCAAGCCGATGAAACTTTTCGGCTTGAGAATTGTCTCCGGCGACAGTAGATACTCCTGCAACATGACTCGAATATATCACAGGAGTTTTGAATCAACAGGTATGCAAATACGGTTCCAGAATCGCACTTTTTACCGAAAAATCAGGGTCGAACTCTGCGTTCGACTCCTGTACTATCGAGGATTCTGCTGGAAATCTCCTCGATCGAAAATTCCGTCGTGTCCACGAATGGAATGTTGAATTTTTTGAAAATCTTTTCTGCTTCTCGAAGCTCGTAGCGAACCTGCTGCGCCGACGAATACCTGCCCAAAGCGCGTCTTTCCCGCCTGATTTGCTGCAGGCGTGTCGGCGCAATTGTCAAGCCGAATAATTTGGACTTTTGCTTGCCCAGGATACCGGGTAGTGAGCCGCTATCGAACTCTTCGTCGGTCAAAGGAAAGTTGGCCGCATACACGCCGTATTGCAATGCGAGATAAAGGCAGGTCGGCGTTTTCCCGGAGCGTGAGACGCCGACCAGAATAACGTCTGCCTTTTCATAATCCCGGGTGATCGCACCATCGTCATTAGCCAGCGCGAAGTTGGTCGCCTCGATCCGCTTCATATAAGCATCGATGTCGCTCATTCCGTGAGCCTTGCCAGCCGTATGCGTCGATTTCTGCTGTAACTCGGTCTCGAGGGGCTCCAGAAACACGTCGAAAATGTCGAGGTGCAAGCCGTTGGCTTTGCGTACTGCCGCGCGGAATTCATCCTGAACCAGCGTCGAAAATACGATAGGCCTTGCATCGGCATCTTCGGCCGCCTGGTTGATTTTCCTGACGGCCTCACGTGCCTTGTCATCGCTATCTATAAATGGCAAAGTCACCTGCCGAAAATTGTGGCCATCAAACTGTGTCAGCAGGCTGTGGCCGAGGGTTTCAGCCGTTACGCCGGTCTGGTCAGACAGAAAAAATACAGTACGCTCGTTCATATGGTGAGATTCCTGGGTAGGAAAGCCGGGTTCATACGGCCAACCTCGCATTCTACGGACGATTGTCCATTTCCGCGGCATTAACACAAGGGAGCCGGATTTGGAGCCTTACGTTATCAAGCTCGATCAGCTTGGGATGAACGACGTTGAACTGGTTGGCGGCAAGAATGCCTCGCTCGGAGAGATGATCCGTAACCTCAAGGAGACGGGCGTGCGGGTTCCCGGCGGGTTTGCCACGACGTCGGCCGCCTACCGCGATTTCCTCAGAACAGACAAGCTCGACGAACGCATTCACGCGGCGCTCGAATCCCTCGATGTGGACGATATCGATGCCCTGAACCGGACAGGACAGGACATCCGGAAATGGATCATCGAGACCGAACTCCCGTCCCGGCTCATGAAAGAGATTCGCCTGGCTTGGCAGGAAATGTCGGGCGGCAAGGATATTGCGGTCGCCGTGCGTTCGTCCGCGACCGCTGAGGACCTGCCGGATGCGTCTTTCGCAGGGCAACAGGAGACGTTCCTCAACGTCAGGGGCCTCGACAACCTGATCGAGGCGCTGCACCGGGTTTTCGCCTCGCTTTTCAACGATCGCGCAATCGCCTACCGCGTCCACCAGGGCTTCGATCACGCCCAGGTAGCGCTTTCTGCCGGCGTCCAGCACATGGTGCGCAGCGATATCGGCTCGTCGGGCGTCGCATTCACGCTGGACACCGAATCCGGCTTTCGCGACGCCGTGTTCATCACCTCGTCGTACGGGCTCGGCGAGACCGTCGTTCAGGGCGCCGTCAATCCCGACGAGTTCTACGTCTACAAGCCTGCGCTGGCAAACGGCAAGCACCCTATCTTAAGAAAAAACCTCGGCTCCAAAGCAATCAAGATGATTTTGAGCGACAACCCGAAACCGGGGAAGACGGTCGAAACGGTCGACGTTGAGGAAAGCGATAGCCATCGATTTTCCCTCGCCGACGACGAGATCATCGAGCTCGCTAAAACCGCCGTTCGGATAGAGGAGCACTATGAACGCCCGATGGACGTCGAATGGGGCAAGGATGGCTCCGATGGCCTGATCTACATCCTGCAGGCCCGTCCCGAGACCGTACAGAGCCGCAGCGGGCGAACCATCGAACGTTTCACCCTGAAGAGTCGCTCCGCCGTCCTCAGCGCTGGCCGAAGCATCGGCCAGAAAATCGGCCAGGGCACGGCCAAGGTCATTCGCAACGTCACGGAAATGAATCGCATCCAGCAGGGGGATGTCCTGGTATCGGACATGACCGACCCCGACTGGGAACCGATAATGAAACGTGCGGCGGCAATCGTGACCAATCGTGGTGGCAGAACCTGTCACGCCGCGATCATCGCGCGCGAACTCGGCATACCTGCCGTCGTCGGCTGTGGCGACGCGACCAAGACGATTTCCGACGGCCAGGTCGTTACCGTGAGCTGCGCGGAAGGTGACGAGGGATTTGTCTACGAGGGTAAACTCGAATTCGAGGAGACACAGATCGAACTGGACACCCTGCCGGAGATCCCCGTCAAGATCATGATGAACGTCGGCAATCCGGATCGGGCGTTCGCCTTCTCCAATATCCCCAACCACGGCGTCGGCCTGGCCAGGCTCGAGTTCATCATCAATCGCATGATAGGCGTGCACCCGAAAGCATTACTCGAGTATGACAAACTCGATAAAGACGTACGCCACGCGATCGACGAGCAGATGGCCGGATATCTCAACCCGGTATCCTTTTTCATAGAGAAACTTGCCGAGGGCATCGCCACGATTGCCGCAGCGTTTTATCCGCAACCGGTCATCGTTCGCATGTCCGATTTCAAGTCCAACGAATATGCCAACCTGATCGGCGGCGACCGCTATGAGCCTTCCGAGGAAAATCCGATGCTCGGTTTCCGCGGCGCATCACGCTACGTTTCCGAGAGTTTCAGGCCTTGCTTCGAGCTCGAATGTGCCGCATTGAAGCGCGTGCGCGAAGACATGGGACTGGCGAATGTTCAGATCATGATCCCGTTTGTGAGGACTGTCGCCGAAGCACGCCGCGTCCTGGAGCTGCTTGCCGAGAACGATTTGAGGAGAGGCGAAAACGACCTCAAGGTCATTATGATGTCGGAACTGCCGACCAATGCGCTGCTCGCGGACAAGTACCTCGAATACTTCGACGGCATGTCGATCGGCTCGAACGACATGACCCAGCTGACATTGGGTCTCGATCGCGATTCTGCGCTCGTTGCCGACCTTTTCGACGAACGTGACGAAGCCGTCGAAGCGATGCTGTCGATGACCATCAAGGCCTGCATCGCCAAAGGCAAGTACGTCGGCATCTGCGGGCAGGGCCCGTCTGACTATCCCGACCTCGCCCTGTGGCTGGTCAAGGAGGGTATCCAGAGCATGTCATTAAACCCCGACAGCGTCATCGAGACCTGGATGTTCCTGGCGGAAGCTACTTCCTGATTCCGTCGTGCAAGAAGGCGCACGATCGTAAGACGGGCAATGGCCCCTAAATTGATTTTGATCCGATCGCGGCTGAAGCCGCTCTGACTGAACGTCCGGCGGGCTGGAGAGGCAAAACTCCTTCGGGCAGCGGATGTGGCGACCACGCGGTTTTCTGAGGCAGGTTTTAGAATCGATCGTAGCGTGAACGGCGCGACCACGACAGTCGCGGCAACAACAGTCCGAGCAATACACCGCAAAATAACACCAGCGCACCGGTAATGAACCAGTTACGCGTGGTGCGACTCGCGAGCTGATCGTTTTCCTGCTCGAGGATACTCACCTTGATCTCGGCATCAGTGAGTTGCTGTTGCAGATTCATGTTTTGCTTATCGATCGCCAGCGCGTTAGCTGCCGTGCGTTGAATGGTGTCGATTTCCGACTGCAGTTCCGAGTTTTCCCGCTCCAGCTCGGCGATACGGATTCTTGCCGAATCGAATTCGTTACGGACGCTTGCCAGTTGCGACTCGATCGAAGTGCCCTCGGCGGTCGCATTCGACAATCGTTGCGAAATCGTCGCGAGCTGGTCTCGTGCCGCGGGTTCCGTCATCAGATATCGGCTGAGTACCCAACCTTCGGTGCCACCTCTGGTTCGCACCCGCGTGTACCCCGTTTCCGGATCTTCCTCGATTACTTCCAGTTCCGTGCCACTTCGCAGCATGCGTTCGATCGCATTATTCGTGCTCGGGCCTGTTCGCAGCATCACCTCGAATTGATCGCTCACCCACACCGTCTGAGCAACTGCGGCGGAACATACGATAATCACTGCGATGGCCACCGATGCCCGTCGCAGGACTCCTCCGATATAAAATTGCTTGTTATGCCGCATTGTTTAATCGACAACTAGCCAGCTAAGCGAAGACCCAAATCACACGGATGCATTGTACCGCAGGTCCAGATGACGAGATAGCGACGGAGATCTCATTCGGGTAAAGGCGCGAGCTCGTCTATGTGCTGCTCCCAGTTGCGCCCGTCGAAGGGCTCCAGCGTTACAGACACGACCGTGCCCGGATCGAGGCAGCGTGCATTCACGCTGATGCCTTCAGGATGCGACCGCGGAACATAGAAAGACTTGACCCCGCAATGACGGCAGAAGTAATGCTTTGCGACGCCGGTATTGAATTGATAGGTCGTCAACAGATTTTCGCCTTCGCACAGCCTGAAATCGGATTTCGGCACAATCAGGTGCTGGTATCCGAGCATGTAACATATGCTGCAATTGCACTCACTCAATAACAGATCCGGCGGTGCTTCCACTTCGAATCGAACGCGTCCACAGTGACATCCGCCTTTGTGCAAGGTCATGCGCTATCTCCGAATTTGGCTATCGACATTTCGTCCATACGGCAATCATGTTGTTCGCAGGCATGGCATACAGGTTGGTTCTTCGTAAATTGTTTGCTTTCGCGAAACCGTCCAGGCTTTCGAGATCCCGGATACCCATTCGCGTATCCTGCGCTTTGAGACTCGCGTCGAACTGCCTGTTGCTGTCGCTGGTGAACTCTGCGTCCACATTGAACGGCCCGTAAAGGCAGAATCTGCCCGCCGCGTTCAGGCAGCCGGCGGCGACTTCGAACATGCGCTCCACGGCTTCGATATTCATGATGTGCGCTGTATTTGCCGAGAATACGCCGTCGATTCTTTCTGCAAATCGCGGCGGCCGCTCGACATCGAGCTCGAACGGTGCCCGAACGTTTTCGAGGCCGGCATCGTCGATCCAGGCATTGATGCCGTCGTGATTCTCGGCAAGGTCGCTGGTTTGCCAGGTGAGCCAGGGCATTGCTGCAGCGAAGTATACGGCGTGCTGACCGGTACCCGAACCGATCTCGAGCACCGACTTGCAATCCTTGAACTCGTTGCGGATCACCTCGAGGATTGGCGCGCTGTTGCGCAATGCGGCCGGCGTGCTCGGTTTTGCCATTACCAGTCCGATTTCATTACGGAGCTATCCAACAGGTGTTGCCTGTAATAGGCCAGTTCGGCAATCGAATCACGTATATCGGCTAGCGCCCGGTGATTCGATTCCTTCGTCAAGCCTTGTGCGATATCGGGTGCCCAAGTCTGGGCGAGAATTTTCAGCGTACTGACATCGAGATTGCGATAATGAAAGAACGCTTCGAGCGTCGGCATTTCCCTGGCGAGAAATCGCCGATCCTGACATACGCTGTTGCCGCACATGGGCGATGTGCCGCCAGCCACATGTTTCGCCAGGAATTCGATCGTTTGCTTTTCGGCATCCTGCGTAGTCAACGAACTTTTCAGCACGCGTTGCGTCAGCCCCGAATCTCCGTGCTGACGCGTATTCCACTCGTCCATGGCATCCATGATTTCCTTCGGCTGGTGAATGGCGAGCACTGGTCCCTCCGCGAGCTCATTGAGCTGCGGATCCGTCACGATCGTTGCGATCTCGATGATATGGTCCTTCGTCGTGTCGAGACCGGTCATCTCCAGGTCGATCCAGATCAGTTTGCCGGGTGCTTCACCGACCGGCGCCGTATCAACTGCAGCCATATGCTCACCAGTTGGTCGTATTGATGTGGGCGCCTAGTGTAGCAGCGGCAGGGATGCACGGCTTACCGTCAGGCGGCATACTGCGCGCCTATGCCGTCGATTCGATCCTCTTCAGACGTAAGATGACTTCCGCCGTGGCACAGCAGGGCCTGGTTACGGCCACGTTCGGCCAGCGTATGAGGCTGCGGCTCGCAGACGGATCTGAGGTTACGGCGCGACTCAAAGGCAAGCGCATCCGACCAGTTTGTGGCGACCTCGTTAAAACACAGGAAATACCGAACGAACCTGACTGGCTGATTACGAGTATCGAGCCGCGCAGGACCGAGCTGTCGCGCCCGGACAGGCGCGGGCGCGTCGAGGTGCTGGCCGCCAATATCGATCTCGTCGCTGTCGTTACGGCCGATGCTCCTGCCACCGACTGGTTCATCGTCGACCGTTACGTCGCAGCGGCAGAGTTGATCGGATCATCCGCGCTCATCGTATTCAACAAGACCGATCTGGGTGCGGCATCCGAGTCGTCGCAGGCGGAGCTGGTTAACTTTGAGGCCATCGGTTACGCGATCGTGCGTTGCAGCGCCAAATCCGGAGACAATATGCGCGAACTCCGGCGACACTTGACCAATTACACCGCGATCATCGTCGGGCAATCGGGTGTCGGCAAATCGAGCCTGATCAATTCGCTGGTCGAGGATGCGGATCAGCAAACCGCAAGACTATCGCGGAGCACTGGCGAAGGCCGCCATACCACGGCCAATTCCGTCATGTGGTCACTACCCGACGGTGGCGCGGTCATCGATTCGCCCGGCGTGCGCGATTATGCGCCCGCGGTCGAGGCACCGAATCTTGTCGCCCATGGGTTTCGTGAGATCGCGGAGCGCGCTCGGGCATGTCGCTTTGCCGATTGCCGTCACCTGCGTGAACCGGACTGCGCCGTAAAGTCCGCCGTCGAATCCGGCGAGATTGCCGCGCGCCGTTACGAGAGCTACCGGCGCCTGCTCAGGCTAGCGGGCTAACCCGGTGGCCAGCCGAAGCGGCGTCCGCCCAGCAGATGCAGGTGCAAGTGAAACACGGTCTGCCCTGCTCCCGCGTTGCAATTCATAACGACTCGGTACCCGGGCTCGGCGAATCCTTCCTGTGCCGCGATCTGTTTCGCGGCAAGAAACAGCTTCCCGACGACCTCGGTGTCAGACTCGGTTAAATCGTTGATCGTCGCGATGTGACGGCGCGGAATGAGCAGTACATGTGTCGGCGCCTGTGGATTCAGGTCGCGAAACGCCACTAATTCGTCTGTCTCCAGCACGGTATCGGATTCGATTTCGCCGGCCGCTATTTTGCAAAAGATGCAATTCGGGTCACTCATTATCTTGTTTATCCGCCTTATTTGGATTCGATCTGAAAATTCCCGCGGTCTTGTTGATGTGGGAGTGGATTCAGCCGCGAATGGCCGGCAACCCCGGTTGCGGATGAACCCGCTCCATGGCCGCGCCTACACGACACGCCTGCCGAAAAACGCGTGCGACAGGGTGCCGCCGTCGACGTACTCCAGCTCACCACCCAGCGGAACTCCGTGTGCGATGCGGCTTGCCTGAATCTTGTGCCGTCCTGCGAGTTCTGCAAGATAGTGTGCCGTCGCATCGCCCTCGACCGTCGGATTGGTCGCGATGATCAGTTCCTCCACTTTGCCCGCAGCCAGGCGTTTTTCGAGTGCATCCATGCCGAGCTCCTCGGGTCCGATTCCGTCCAGTGGCGACAAGTGCCCCATCAGGACGAAATACAAGCCGCGATAGCCCGTCGCGTCCTCGATTGCCATGACATCGGCAGGCGATTCGACGGCGCACAATTGACTCTCATCGCGAGCCGGTGCGGAGCAGATGTCGCATAACTCGCTTTCCGTGAACATGCGGCAGCGTTTGCAGTGACCGATCCTGTCAACCGCCTCCGACATCGCATCCGCGAGTTTTCTTGCGCCATCACGATCGCGCTCCAGCAAATGAAACGCGATCCGCTGCGCCGATTTTCTGCCGATGCCCGGCATGCAGCAGAGGGTATCGATGAGACGTACCAGTAGCGGTGAGTAGGACATCGACGGCGGATCGGTATCTCAGAACGGCAGTTTTATCCCCGGTGGCAGACTCAGGCCCGCCGTCATCCCGGAAAACTTCTCCTGCACGGTTTTTTCGACGCGTCGAATCGCGTCATTGAACGCTGCGACGATCAGATCTTCGAGCATTTCCTTGTCGTCTCCCACGAGGGAATCGTCTAGCTCGACACGCTTTACCTCGTGCCGGCAAGTCATCGTGATGCGTACCATCCCGGCGCCGGATTCGCCGGTAACGGTCAACGCGGACATTTCCTCCTGAGCCTTTTGCATCTCGGCCTGCATCTGTTGGGCCTGTTTCATCAGCTGGCCGATTCCACCTTTCATCGCTTACTCCTGGTTTGCCGGAGGCTGGTTACGGATCGGTTCGATCGAATCCGGATTGATTTCGGCACCGAACAAGTCCTTCAGGGCCTTGACATTCGGGTCGGCTTCTATGGACGCACGCGCGGCTTCGTATTGCGCGTCGACGCGGCGCGCCTCCTGCTGCGCTGGCGTGGCAGACTCCGGTTCTCCGATCGAAATCGCAATGCGCAAGGATTCGCCGAAGTGCCTGCACAACGCTTCTTTCATGTTTTTTTCCGCGGATTTCGTCAGGAAGCTTTCCGATTTTGCATCGAGTCGCAAACGCATGACGTTCCCGTCTCGACTGACGAAGGCACAGTTACTTGCGAGCATTTTGGCGGCGCCGCTCAAGCCGATGACGTTCACGAGCTCGGACCAGTCCGGTTTTTCGCCGTCGGCCGGCTTGCTGTCCTTCTTCGGCGGCATTGCCGGGTCGGCTTTGGCTTTGCCGCTTCTCGCAAAGGTGCCGGAGGCATCAGCCGGCTGGAACGCCAGCATGCGAAGCAGGGTCATTTCCGCGCCACTTTTCGGGTCGGGCGCGAGGTAGAGGTCACGCCGGCCGATGAGAGCGATCTGGTAAAACAACTGCACGTCTTCGGGCGCAATCTCGCTCGCAAACGTCGCCAGTTCCCGTTCCTCGTCTTCGTCGTCGACGTCCGCCGCCCCAACGACCTGGTACACGGCAATCCTCTGAAACAGCCTCGCAAGGTCATCGAGCAGCATTTCGTAGTCCGGAAATTGCTCGTCGATTTCCCGGATCGCCGTGATGAGACCGGGCGCGTTGGCCGCAGCGAGTAACTCGACGATGCGCGATACGTGCTGACGGTCGATCGTACCGAGCATTTCGGCGACCGCTTCGTTACCGAGATGTCCGCCGCAATAAGCTATCGCCTGATCCAGCAAGCTGAGTGCGTCGCGCAGGCTGCCATCGGCTGCTTTGGCGATCAGCGCCAGCGAGGCGTCATCGGTCTCGACCTGTTCCTCCGCGCAGATCAGCTCAAGCCGTTCCCTGATGAGTTTCGGCGGTAGCCTCTTCAGATTGAATTGCAAACATCGTGACAGAACGGTCACCGGTACTTTCTGCGGGTCCGTAGTCGCGAGCAGAAATTTTACGTGGGGCGGCGGTTCCTCGAGCGTCTTCAATAGCGCATTGAACGAATTCCTCGACAACATGTGCACTTCGTCGATCAGGTACACCTTGAACCTGCCGCGGGCCGGCGCAAACGGAACGTTGTCCAGGAGATCCCGGGTGTCATCGACCTTGGTCTTCGACGCGGCATCGACCTCGATGAGATCGACAAAGCGCCCTTCATCGATCTCCATGCAGGCGGTGCACTTACCGCACGGTTTCGAGGTCACACCAGACTCGCAATTCAGCGCCTTAGCGAGTATCCGTGCGATCGTCGTCTTGCCTACGCCCCGCGTCCCGGCGAACAGATAGGCGTGGTGCAATCGTCCGCTGTCCAGCGCATTGGTGAGCGCCTTCAAGACGTGCTCCTGGCCGACCGTGTCAGCAAAATTCTTCGGTCGCCATTTCCTGGCGAGTACGAGATAGCTCATGGCAGGCGGTGGAAACCTTTGTAATTATCGACACCGGGGGTCGACAGTGTAACCAATGCTGCCGGCCGGCACAGCCTCTCGAGCTTGCCCGGCGCCAGCCCGGGGAGTGGCCCGCGCCAGCCTTTCCCCGGCACCCGGCTTCGCCGCTGCCGCTGCTCCCTTCCGGGCCTGACGGGGTTCACGGCTGGCCGTCGCGGGGGGACCGGCGCGGACCGCCGGCGATTATCGCCGCCATGGTTGGCTGACACAATTCGCCGCATGGCACGTCTCAAATTGGCAGTTAAACCGGCGCCCAGACATTGCTATTCTCTCGTTTCGCCTGCCTCGCCGGGCTTGCCAATTCAAACGACAAGCAGGAGTATCCAATGTCCGCAGTGCCTCCGTTTGCAACGGTTGATCCGTATTCCGGAATGACGGGTGACAATCCCGCCACCTTACAGAATCTCGTTTCGGGCGCCTGGCAGGACAGTGACACCGGTTTCATCGATATCATCGATCCGATGAATGGTGACGTGATTCTCAAAGTGCCGGACACGCGCGATCATGGGCCTTTTATCGCGGGCTTGCGGAGTTGCCCGAAATCCGGCCTGCACAATCCGCTCAAGAATCCCGAAAGATATGTGGCGCTCGGACAGGTGTGCACGAAAGCGGCCGCGCTGCTCGCGGACCAGGAAGTCAGTGACTATTTCACCAAGCTGATTCAGCGCGTCATGCCAAAGAGCTGGAACCAGGCATACGGCGAAGTACTGGTGACGAGAGTATTCCTTGAGAACATGGGCGGCGACGGCATTCGCTTCCTGGCGCGTGGATTTTCCAATCCCGGAAATCATGCCGGACAGGAGTCACGCGGCTACCGTTGGCCGTACGGCGCCGTCGTGATCATTGCGCCATTCAATTTCCCGCTGGAAATTCCGGCCCTGCAGCTAATCGGCGCCCTCGCGATGGGCAATCGACCGCTCGTCAAACCCGAAACGAAAGTCAGCGTCGTGTTCGAACAGTTCGTACGATTGCTCATACACGCCGGGTTGCCGACGACGGACCTCGACATGATCCACTGCCGCGGCACGATCATGGGACAACTGGTCGAGACGGCAAAAAACGACATTCGTCTCATCCAGTTCACGGGCTCTGCCGGTGTCGCGGAGCATCTCGCCGACGTGATGAACGGCGCGGTGCGGCTGGAGGACGCCGGTTTCGACTGGAAGGTGCTCGGTCCGGATTACGATTCCCGCTGGCTCGATTATGTCGCCTGGCAGTGCGACGAGGACGCTTACAATGCTTCGGGCCAGAAGTGCTCGGCGCAGAGCATCATTCTCGCGCATGAGAACTGGATGAAACCACTTTTGCCGAAACTCGAGACGCTCGCGGCACGCCGCGGTCTCGATGACCTGTCACTCGGTCCGGTACTGACGTGGACCAACGACGAGATGAAGGCACACATTGACGCCATGCTAGCGATTCCCGGTGCGAAACTGCTTTTCGGAGGCAAGCCGCTGACCGGGCATTCGATCCCGGATTGTTACGGCGCATACGAGGCAACTGCGATACAGGTCCCGATCGACGCCGTCGCCGGCGAACATTTCGACCTGGTCACGACGGAGCTCTTCGGCCCGTTCCAGGTAATCGTGGCCTGGAGCGATGGCGAATTGCCGAAGGTCCTCGATATTCTCGAACGGATGTCGCATCACCTCACGGCAGCCGTCGTCAGCCAGGACGTCGAGTTCCAGAACGAGGTGCTCGGGGCAACCGTGAACGGCACGACGTATTGCGGCATACGCGCCCGCACGACGGGCGCGCCGCAGAACCACTGGTTCGGCCCCTCGGGCGATCCGCGGGGCGCGGGTATAGGCACCCCGGAAGCGATCACCTTCACCTGGAGCCACCACCGCGAGATCATTATGGACCAGGGGCCGATTCCCGCAGACTGGGAAATTCCACCGCTGACCTGAGAGAAAAATCGGCGCGCGCAAAGTAATGGACAGCAAGCTGCCGGCCACCGGTACAACGATATTCGCGGTTATGAGCGCGCTCTCCGAGGAGTACCGCGCGATCAATCTGTCTCAGGGATTCCCGAGTTTCAATCCGCAACGGGAGCTGCTGGACAGGATCACGCATTACCTGAATCACGATGCGAACCAGTATGCGCCGATGCCGGGTGTTCCCTCGCTGCGCCAAGCCATCGCATCGAAAGTCGAGCGCCTTTATGGCCGTAAGGTGGATCCCGATGCCGAGGTCACCGTCAGTGACGGAGCGACAGAAGGCCTCTTCAGCGCCATCCACGCGGTGGTGCGGCGCGGAGACGAGGTCATCGTTTTCGATCCCGCCTACGACTCCTACGAACCCGCAGTCACGCTTGCCGGCGGCAAGACGACGCATCTGCCTCTGGTCATCCCGGATGACGATTCGGACTTTCAGATCGACTGGGACCGGCTGGCAAGTGCCATCACTACCCGGACGCGGGCGATCATCCTGAATTTTCCTCACAATCCGACCGGCGCAATCCTTTCCGCCGTCGACCTGGACAAACTGGCCGCCATAGTCAGGGATTCGTCGTTATATTTGATATCAGACGAGGTTTACGAGCACATCATATTCGACGGGGTGGAACACCAGAGCCTGCTCAGAAACGATGAGCTGTGGGAACGGACTTTTGTGATCTCGTCTTTCGGCAAGACCTATCACGCCACTGGCTGGAAGGTCGGATATTGCGTCGCGCCACCGGTTCTGACGAGCGAGTTCCGCAAGATTCACCAGTGGACCTGTTATGCGGTGGTCACGCCGATACAACATGCGATTGCCGATTACATGGCACAGACACCGGATCACTACGCCGAGTTACCGCGATTCTATGAGACCAAGCGCGACAGGTTCTGCGAACTCGTGAAAGATTCCCGTTTCAGCTTTCGACCGGCCGCAGGAACGTTTTTCCAGCTCCTCGATTATTCCGACATCACGGACGAGGACGACGTAGGTTATGCGCGACGTCTTACGAAGGAAATAGGCGTCGCATCGATTCCGATTTCCGTCTTTTGCGAAAAGCCGCCACCGGGGAAACACCTGAGATTCTGTTTCGCCAAGGATGACAATATTCTCGAAGAGGCTGCCGCCAGGTTATGCCGGCTTTGAACATCACTGTCATCCAGACCGCCCTGCGCTGGCATGACGCAGCTGGCAACCGCAAAAAATTCACGGGCATGATCGAAAACCTGAAAGGTCCGACAGACCTCATCGTACTCCCCGAAATGTTTACCACGGGTTTCAGCATGCATGCGCCGGAACTGGCGGAGACGATGGATGGTGATTCTGTCGCCTGGATGCGCGACATGGCTTCATCGTCCGGTGCAGCTGTTTGCGGAAGCCTGATCATTGCCGATAACGACAATTACTTTAATCGCTTCATCTGTGCCCGCCCCGATGGCGAGTTGTACTGCTACGACAAGCGGCATTTGTTCAGGCTTGCCGACGAACAGAATCACTATGCGCCCGGAAGCAGGCTTCTGACGTTTGAATTTGAAGGCTGGCGGGTATGTCCGCTGGTCTGCTACGACCTTCGCTTCCCCGTGTGGAGCCGCAATCGAGGCCACTATGACCTGCTCCTGTACGTGGCAAACTGGCCGGATCGACGCCATCATGCCTGGGAGACCTTGTTGCGTGCGCGGGCAATCGAGAATCTCGCCTACGTGGTCGGCGTCAATGTGACAGGTACCGACGGCAATGACATCACCTACAGTGGCGGCAGCTCGATCATCGATTACCGCGGCGAGGATTTGGTCAAGCTCGGTGACCAGGACGAAGCGGCGTCCGCGAATCTCGACTTTGAAAAGCTCATCGCATTTCGCGAACGATTCGCATTCCTGATGGACGCCGATGACTTCACCATCACCTGAACGGGAACCCGGGGTCATGGCTGTCAACAAGTTCAAATTCACGACGGTTACCGCCGTGGTGATCGCCAACATGGTCGGCACCGGTGTCTTCACGAGTCTCGGCTTTCAGCTCCTCGATTTGAGGTCCGGCTTCGTGCTGCTGATGTTATGGGCCGTCGGCGGGCTCGCCGCGCTGTGCGGTGCAATGACCTATGCCGAGCTCGGCGCCGCGCTGCCGCGATCCGGCGGCGAATACAATTTTCTGGCCAGGATCTATCACCCGGCAGCGGGATTCGTCTCGGGCTGGGTATCGGCGACAATCGGCTTTGCCGGTCCCACGGCGCTTGCGGCGATGACCTTTGCCGCATATGCGACCTCGGTCATGCGCGGCGAAACGTCCGACTGGCTCGAAAAAACCCTGGCCTGCAGCCTCGTGGTCGTGTTGACGATCGTACATAGCAGCAATCGACGTAACAGCGGGGGACTGCAGGTCGCGTTCACGATTCTGAAGGTCGCGGTCATCATCGCGTTCTGCATCCTGGGCTACTTGCTGGTCGATACGCCTCAGCCGGTCACATTCCTGCCCGTTGCCGGTGACGGCGCGCTCCTCACGAGCGGCGCTTTTGCCGTGTCGCTCATCTATGTCAGCTATGCGTATACCGGCTGGAATGCGGCAACGTATCTGTCGAGCGAACTGGAAAACCCCCAGCGAAACTTGCCTATCGTCTTGATCAGCGGCACGCTGATCGTGATGCTGATGTATGTCGGCTTGAATTTCACGTTTCTCTACGTCGCGCCGATGGACGACATGGTCGGCCAGGTCGAGGTCGGCTACATCGCCGCCGAAGCCGCGTTCGGTGATCTGGGCGGCCGTTTCACCGGCCTGGTGATGGCTGCGCTCCTCATTTCCACCGTCAGCGCGATGACGATCGCGGGTCCGCGGGTGCTGCAGGTCGTCGGCGAGGACTTCCCGGCGCTCAGACTGCTCGGCCGGACCAACGAAAACGGATTGCCAGCGGTCGCGATTTTCGTGCAGTCATCCGCGACGATACTGTTCATCCTCAGCTCGACGTTCGAGTCCATCCTGGTATTCGCCGGTTTCACGCTGGCATTGAATAGTTTCGCGACGGTCCTCGGCATCTTCGTGCTACGTGCGAGGCAGCCCGACTTGCCACGACCCTACAAGACATTTCTGTACCCGCTGCCCCCACTGATATATCTCGCCCTGACGGGCTGGACGCTGTTTTTCGTCCTGTTAAACAGGCCGGTCGAAGGTATGTTCGGACTCGGTATCATCTCCGTGGGACTGCTGTTGTACTTCCTGTCGTTTCTCAAAAGCCGCAGTTACCAGGCCTCGTGAAGCTTTCGATCATCATCGTCAATTACCGCGCCTGGGGTCACCTGAAAAAGGCGCTCGATATGCTCAAGCCGGGCTTTCCCAAGAACTGGGAAATCGTTGTCGTCGATAACGAATCGGAACCCGGCCCGTTTGGCAAGTTCAGCAAAAATTATCCATGGGTGACTTTTATCGCCAACGAACGCAACACTGGCTTCGGTTTCGGCTGCAATCTCGGCGCCAGGCATGCCAGCGGAGAAAACCTGCTGTTCATGAACCCGGATGTGGTCGCAAACAGCAAGAACATTCGATCGCTGATGCGCGTGAAGGAGCAAAACCCCAAAGTAGCGCTAATCGCGCCGAAACAGGTCAATGAATTCGGCCGGCCACAAAAGGTCTATGACGAATTTCCCGACTTGCATAATCAGAGCAAGATAGTAAGAGCGATTTTGCGGCTCGTTTGGCCGTCAAGGTTCAAAATACCAATGTCCCGTGATACGGCGCTGATCTATTGCGACTGGCTAACGGGCTCGTTTCTGCTCGTAAGCCGCAAGGACTTCGACGCCATGGGCGGCTGGTCGGAGGATTACTGGATGTATGCCGAAGATGCCGATCTATGCCGCCGCGCGCACGACCTCGGAAAAAAGGTCGCTTATGCCCCCAACATCCAGGTCGTCCACGCCCACGGCGGATCGAGTCGCATCAATGTCGACGTCAAGGCGATGACTAAGCTCGAGGTCATCATTTCCAAGCACGTGTACGCCCACAGCCATTTCCGGGGCGGACGTCGCACAATGATGCATCTGCTGATCGGGTTTCTGCGATTACCGTTGCTCGTGATCGCAGCTGTCCTCGACCTCGCAACCTTGCGGCTCGTGCCAGGCTTGAGGGTTCGCAGCAAGATCCTCGCAGGACTCCTGAAGTACTACGCCGGTGTGCGCAAGACCGGTATCTGGCTCAGCCCCAGGGCGATCGCGAATCAGGAATAAGGGATCGCGGCTCGTCGCTCTCGGACACCCTGTCCTGTGCGACAAAAGTACGTCCCTGTACACATAGCCGCTCCCACAATGGCAGCGAAGTTGCCTTCATGCGGAATAATTTTTGTCGATCCAGTCGCGGTAACTGCCGTTCATGACGGCGCGCCACCAGGTCTCATTCGATACCATCCACTCGAGCGTCTTGTCGAGCCCGCTCACGAAACTTTGCTGCGGGGCGTACTGCAATTCCTTCTGCGCCTTTGATGCGTCGATGGCGTAGCGCCAGTCGTGCCCCGGACGGTCCTTGACGAAAGTGATGAGTGTTTCGGTCTTTTCCCCTTTCGCGGCCGGTGCATGCGGAAATCGTTTGGCCAGGTCCTGGTCGCTCGCGAACATGCGATCCAGGCGATCGCAGATTTGCCGCACGATATCGAGATTCGACGATTCGTTGTTGCCGCCCAAGTTATATGTTTCTCCGACGCGACCGTGTTCAAGCACCAGTTCGACGCCGACGCAATGATCTTCGACGTACAGCCAGTCGCGGATGTTCGATCCGTCGCCATAGACCGGCAGAGCGTCCCCGGAAAGCGCGTTGACGATCATGAGCGGTATGAGTTTCTCCGGAAACTGAAACGGCCCGTAATTGTTCGAGCAGTTACTGGTCGTGACCGCGAGGCCATAGGTATGGTGGTAGGAGCGAACCAGGTGGTCCGATGCCGCCTTGCTCGCCGCGTAGGGAGAGTTCGGCGCATAGGGTGTGTCCTCGGTGAAGGCGGGATCAGCAGGACCGAGCGTGCCGTAAACCTCGTCGGTCGAGACATGATGGAAACGGTGTGACGCCGGCGCCGAGTCGCTGTCCAGCCAGGCCTCGCGTGCCGCCCTGAGCAGGTTGTGCGTACCGACTACATTGGTGCGGATGAATGCGTCGGGCTCGTGTATGGATCGATCGACATGAGATTCCGCGGCGAAATGCACGATGGTGTCGATCTTCTCCTGTCTCAGCACATCCCGTACCAGCCCTGTATCGCATATGTCGCCGTGCACAAAGCGATAGCCCGGTTTTCCGGCCATTGGTTCGAGACTTGAGAGATTGCCCGCGTAGGTCAGCGCATCGAGAACGACGACGCGATCCTCCGGGTTGTGCCGCGACCAGTAATGAACGAAATTGGCGCCGATGAATCCCGCGCCGCCGGTGACGAGAAGCCTACGCATAGACTTCCGCATCCTTAAGGCGCACGCCTGCCCTGTCTTTCTTGGACAGAAGCGGTTTCTGCCCTGGCGCCAGCGGCCAGGCGATGGCGAGATCCGGATCGTTCCAGCAAATCGTTCTTTCGTGTTGCGGCGCGTAAAAGTCCGTCAGGTGATACTCGAAGTCGGCGTACTCGCTCAGAACGAGGAAGCCGTGCGCGAATCCCGGGGGAATCCAGATGAGCTTGCGGTTGCCCGCGGACAAGGTTTCGCCTACCCATTGTCCGAAGGTTGGAGAGGATTTTCTGAGATCCACGGCGACGTCGAATGCTTCACCATGCAATACGCGGATCAGTTTTCCCTGTGCCTGCGACAGCTGGTAATGCAATCCGCGCAGCGTGCCAAATGCCGAACGACTGTGGCTATCCTGAACGAATTTCGCATCGATACCGGCGTCGCGAAATTTCTTTTCTTGCCAGGTCTCCATGAAAAACCCCCTGGCATCCTCGTAGACGACAGGATCGATGACGACAACGTCCGGGATCTGGGTCGCTGTGAATTCCATCAGAAAATCCTGTCCTCAAGCATGGCTCTCAGGTAATCGCCATATCCGCTCTTGCCAAGTTTTTCGGCCAGCTGCGCCATCTGTTCGTCGTTTATATAGCCGCTCTTGTAGGCAACCTCTTCCGGGCAGCAGATCTTCAATCCTTGTCGGTGCTCGATAATCTGCACAAACTGCGCCGCTTCAATAAGCGAATCGTGTGTACCTGTATCGAGCCAGGCAGCACCACGTCCGAGCACCTCGACCTGCAATGATCCGTTCTCAAGATACAGGCGGTTGATGTCGGTCACCTCGAGTTCCCCACGGGCGGACGGCTTGAGGCTCTTTGCGAAATCGACCACACGATTATCGTAAAAATACAGGCCGGTCACCGCGTAACTGGATTTCGGAGCATTGGGCTTTTCTTCGATGTCCAGCGCCCTGCCCTTGTCATCGAATTGCACGACCCCGTAGCGCTCCGGGTCATTGACGTGATAGGCGAATACCGTTGCCGACGATGTTCGCGCCGCGGCCGACCGCAGTTGTTCCGCCAGTCCGTGACCATAGAAAATATTATCCCCAAGAATTAGCGAAACAGATTCACGATCGATGAATGTCTCGCCGATCAGGAATGCCTGAGCCAGCCCGCCCGGCGTGGGCTGCACCGCGTAAGACAGCGAAATTCCCCACTGGCTGCCGTCGCCCAGCAGTTTCCGAAAAGCCGGTTGATCATCCGGCGTCGTTATGACGAGAATGTCGCGGATCCCGGCGGACATCAGTGTAGACAGCGGATAATAAATCATCGGCTTGTCATATATCGGCATGAGCTGCTTGCTGACCGACAATGTCAGGGGGTGCAATCTCGACCCGGTGCCGCCGGCAAGAATAATTCCCTTATTGGTTGCATCCGACACGCCTCACTCCCCGTTACGAATCGATGATCTTGAAGGCTGGAATCGGAATGATGTACTTGCCGCCGAATCCGGAAGTCGATTCGATGATTTCGCGCGCAAAGTTCCATGCCAGGATGACGAGGTAGTCCGGCGGTTCACCGGACAATACCGAGCGATCGACGATTGGGATCCCTGTACCAGGCGAGTATTTACCGATTTTTTCCGGCGTATCATCAACGATGTAGTCAACGATCGCCCCGTCGAGCCGGCACGCATTCAGTAACGTGTTGCCTTTCGCCGAAGCGGCGAATGCCGCGATTTTCGCGCCGGCACGCTTGAGTTTCCGGAGCTGTGCCGCCAGATCCTCGATCAGCGCATCGATCTCGGTGCTCCATTCCCGATAAATGGCGACGTCGTGAAAGCCGCTTTGCTTTTCTTTCTCCAGGAACGTTTGCACGCTTTTCTGCACTTCCCAGACACCCTCGAAACCGAGAAACACCCTGACGGTACCGCCGTGAATGTCGTGTTTCTGCACGTCGAATAACTGCAGGCCCTCCATTGCGGCAAGCCGCACAACTGGCCGAATGAGCACGTAGCTCAGGTGCTCAAAATAAATGGTGTCGAATTCGCGATTATTGATGAAATCCATGGCATACGGGAATTCCAGCAAAAGCGCACCTTCCGCGTGTAGGCAGTGCCTTGCTGCCGCAAGGAATCCGCGGACGTCGTCGACATGTGCGAAAACGTTAGTGGCCGTGATCAGTTTCGGGCGATCGTGTTTCTCGATGATTTCCTGTGCGACATCTTTCGACCAGAATTTCGTTATTGTCTCAATGCCTCGTTTCTCGGAAATTTCTGCAATATTCTCGGCCGGATCCACGTTCACGACGTCGATCCCGAGCTCATCACGAAATTCAACGAGCAGTGTGCCGTCATTACCGGCTACATCGACAACAAGATCGGATGCCTCGAGATGCAACATTGACTTGACTGATCGAGCCATTTTCCGGCAATGCCGCACATATCCCTTGTTAATCGACGAACGGTAAGTGTAGTGCGAGAACAGCGCGCTCGGATCGATCACGACGGAGAGTTGCGACAGCGAACATTCGCGGCAATACAGGACCTGCATCGGGAAACGCTCCATGTCGATCGCCTCCTGTGCCGAGTCTGCCAGGTTGTTCGCGAGTGGCAGCATGCCGAGATCGAGATACTTCGTGAGATCATGATTGCCACAGACACGGCACTTGCTGACGCCGCGGACGATGCTGCGGCCACGGAGATAGTCGTTCCATCGATCAAGATTTAGCGACGTGTCCCGCGGAGACCGGTGTTCTGATTGCCGTCGCTCTATTCTGTTCACATCCGGATTCCTTTCGATTGCATATTCATAAAGACTGCGCCGTTTGCCACCGAGGTTCAAGACGCCGGTCAAAGGGCTTCTTGCAGCCTCGAGGATACTCGGTGCGATAACATCCACATATTCTTTGGACGACCACTTGTCACAAAAAGCGTCGGGATAATCAAATTTGCTTGCCCCGAAACTCGTCCTGATGATCAGATGATTCGGTAGTTTTTGTGCCTCTTTTTCGCCGGCCAGCTTTGTCTCCGCATAGAGATTGAACGGCTCAACCTCGTCCTTCTCGGAATAATTGCCCCGGTCTCCCTTGTATACGTAATCGGTCGACAGATACACGAACCGAATGCGGGTGCCGGCACAGGCGTGGACCAGGTTTGCCGTACCCTCGATATTTATCTTTCGAGCCGTCTCCGGGTCTGCCTCCACCTCGCGATTGCTGGTCATCGCCGCGGCATGCAGAATGATATCCGGTGCATGCGTCGCCACGTATTCTCGTACGGCATTGGCATCGGTGATGTCCAGCTGTTCGCGTGACGGGGCCAGCAAGTCCGGTTCGAGCCTGCGAAGTTCGGTTCCCAGGAGGCCGGTCCCCCCTGTCAGCAGTATCTGCACCTTGATGTCTCCGCGGGCGCCCGCCAATCCGTGAAAACTGCAATCGGGACCGGCATGGTACAGTCCCGCCGCCGGGCTGTCTAAGGGCAGGCCCTCTCCGTTTGGCGGTAACCGTAATTGGAATACGCCTGATTTTTTTGCGCTTTTCCGGCATCATGCGATCCCCGATTCAAGCGCCAGGTACCGATGAGCCCTAACGAGTCCGCTATCGATCCCGCAGAGGCTGCTTTCAGTCTCTATCCGGAAATCAGGGCCATGTTCGACGAGTTCCCGCGATATCGGAAGGAGATCCTGCCGTCCAAATACTGGGAGGAATTGAATCGGAAAAACCTGCGCCAACTGGCGGATAACCGCTACGAGAATTTCAAGCGCACGCTGGCGCGTAACTACTTCACCTGGATCATCAATCCATTCGACGAACAGCTCAGATTCCTGATGCGCGACGCGGGATTATGGCGATCGCTCAGGTATCTGTTGGGTGCCATCGTCGCACCGACTCACCCGCCGCTGAAGCGCAAGCACACTTTTTACTACAACACGCTGACCAACCTGCTGTGGGATTACGTGCAGAAAAACGACCCCGACGACTTGCTGGCGCGTTTAAGCGAGCCCCGTGAGGGAAATCCGCCCGAGATCATGCGCGATGGGCGACTGATCTCTCAGGACCTTGCCAATTCGATGCTCGAATACCAGGCTATCCTGCATCCGGCACTGGACCGGCGCGACGTTCGAACGATCCTGGAACTCGGGCCGGGCTACGGCAGGACCGCCTACGTATTCCTGACACTGCAGCCCGGCTTTCGCTATATCCTGGTCGACATCCCGCCCGCCCTGTACGTCGCACAACGCTACCTGTCGACCGTTTTCAAAGACCGCAGGATATTTGCCTTTCGTGCATTCGACCATTACAACGACGTCCGCGACGAGATTGCCGCAGCCGACATCGTTTTTCTGACGCCGAATCAGCTCGAATTGATGCCCGACAAATCAGTTGATCTGTTCCTCAATATCTCCTCTTTGCATGAAATGCGCATCGATCAGATCAGGTATTATTTTGGCGAAATTGATCGACTTACACGCAGATACTTTTATTACAAGCAGTGGAAGGATACGGTCATTCCGTTCGAGAACGTCAAGATCACCGAAGCCGATTATCCCGTGCGTGATAACTGGCGCCTGATCCATCGTCAGCAATGCAAGGTACAGACCTATTTTTTTGAGGCTCTGTACGAGATTCAGGGCGAGCAATGAGAAAACTTCTGAACAGGTTGCTGATCAAGTTTGGATTGTTGCTCAGCAAAGCACCGACGCTGCTGGTGGACAAGAAGCTCGACACGTTCGATCTATTGCCGCCCAATCTGACCGAGCGCGTCAAGGTAGTCGATGCGACAGAACGACCGAACAACGAACTGTTCGCTATATTCACTTCGGACACTAACGTGCACAAGTGGCACCACTATTTCGATATCTATACGCGGTACTTCGCGCGGTTTCGCTCGAAGCCGATTACGATGCTCGAAATCGGTGTGTATCGTGGCGGATCCCTTCGCATGTGGAAGCAATACTTCCACCCGGACTCGACGATTGTCGGCATCGATGTCGACAAATCCTGTAAGGCGCACGAAATCGCTGACCAGAAGGTATTTGTGAGAATCGGCAGCCAGGCCGACCCGGCGTTTCTTGCCAATGTCAACGCGGAGTTCGGGCCGTTCGATATCATTCTCGATGACGGCAGTCACAAGACGCACCACCAGATTGTCAGCTTCGTCGCCCTGTTTCGCGACGCGCTTAAGGACGGCGGCTGTTACATGGTTGAGGACACGCACACCAATTACTGGATCAAGCACGTCGACAGCCCACAGACCTTCATCGAGCTCGCAAAGCAGATGATCGATATGATGCACGAAGCGTATCTCGGCCGTAATGAAACGGCATTTCGCCACGACCACCCGGAGGCGCTCGAGGAGCTCGAATTGAGTTACCTGGCCGCCAATCTCGACGCCATTTCATTCCACGACTCAATCGTCGTGTTCGACAAGAAAGTGCAGTTCCTGCCAAAGTCCGAGCTGCGATAGACCACCGAGGGCCGCGATGCCGATGGTCAAGCCGATCTCAGTCCTTTGTATCAACGGCGAGAGCGACCCCGCAGAGACCGGCTCGTTTATCGAGATGTACAAGGCAGGCGTTGACATCACTGTCATTACCTGGCCCGGTACGTTCAATTACGATGCGTTGATCGAGGCTGGCGTGCCGACGATTCCTTTTGTCCTGACCGGCAAGCTGAGCCCCAAATGCATACGCTTCATTCGCGCGGAACTCAAGAGAAAACAATACGACGTTCTTCACATGCTGGACAAACGCGCGACGATGAACGGACTCGTCGCATCCATCGGCATCGACGTCAAGCTGGTTGCCTATCGTGGCATCGTCGGCAACATCAGTTATCTTGATCCCCTATCCTGGCTATATCTCCTGAACCCGCGTCTCGACCGCATCATCTGTGTCTGCGAGGCGGTGCGACAGAATCTGCTGAGCCTCGGTATGCCCGGTATCCGACTGCGACGCGAAGTTCCGGTTACGATATATAAGGGACACGATCCGGACTGGTACGCTCCGCCATTCGAAGATCTCATTCAATTCGGCATTCCGGATGACACCTTCGTCGTCGCGTGCACCGCGCGCGCTGTGCCTCGCAAGGGCGTCCACGTTTTACTCGAAGCGATCAACCGCCTGCCGCCCGGACTGAACATCCACTTCCTGCTCGCAGGCAGGCAAATGGATAACCCCAAATACAGGAAGATGGTCGCGGCAAACGCTTACGCTGAGAATATTCACTTGTTCGGCTTCCTCGATCGCATGCCCTGGATCCTGCCGAACTGTGACGTCACGGTATTGCCGTCGCTGCGGCGAGAAGGATTACCGCGCGGCATCGTCGAGGCGATGATCGGCGGCACCGTGCCGATCGTGACCGACTCCGGTGGAACCCCGGAACTCGTCGAGGACGGCAAGTCCGGATTCGTGGTACCGCCCGGTGAGGCGCAGCCTATAACCGATCGAATTCTCGAGCTTTACAAGGACCGAGATCTGCTCGAGCGACTCGGCAAGGGTGCACAAGCGCGTATTCGAAACGACTTCACCGTGGCGCAGACGGCCAGGCAGACAATGGCGCTATACCGAGAAATCGTTGAACAGTAGGCAGCAAAAAAGAAAGCGGCCAAAGGCCGCTTTCTCGTATTAGAGGACGCGCGGGTAGGTCTGCTGTCACTTCTTTCTGGCTCTTCCCCGGTCCACTCTCCTCGCGGCCAGCTTTCCGCTTCCAAGCCCGAATCTGTTCTTGTATTGGGCTACCCAGGCATAGCACGGCAGAGGCTTTTCCGAGTTTCTCCGCGTGTTCCGGCATCTCCACCGATTCGCTTTCGCTCCTCGGCTTCCTTACCGATTCTGCCACTTGCGTCCACCGCCCCCAACACTGATAGGGGCTCGGACCCCCGATGCAGGACGGCCGTCTGCGAGCGAACCCGCTGACGTAGAGGCTATTGCCTCAGTCTCGATGGTAGCTTCGCGGCACAAAAAGACAAATTTTTTTTTGAAAAAATTTTTTCGAAATTTCTCACCTTCAAACTTACCGATGACATCCAATAGATAGTTCAAGTAATGTTTTAAGTTCCCATCGATGACCGCTGGCGAAATTTGCGCAATGCATATTTAAAACAGTCGCAAAGCGGCGACAGCCTCGTAAAGATGAGTTGGATAGTTGTTGAACTATCATCGCGTTCGTGCCGAGACGTCGGTCCGGAGAACTGCAAATGCGCCGGGCATAAAAGCCATTCCATGTCTATTTTCCTAAGTTAATTCAATGGATTAACGCCCATCCTGCTATTGACTCGGCGTGCACCACCGTGACCGCGCAAAGTTTCGAGCGAATACGGGCATCAGACATCAAGCCGAATTGCGTGCCGGCGGACGCCGCGTTCGGCAAAGACAGCCGGCCGGGTCTCGTTGCCTGTCTCAATCTGAAGGAGCTGAGTATCTACGAGCGGTATTCCGGGATTACCGAGGTCGTCGTCACCGTCATCATCGCATTGCTCAGCGCGGCCTTCGCCGGCATCTGCATTTTTCGCATGCGGCGCAAGAACCGCATCGGTTCCTTCTATACGGAGGTCATCGCAACGCGCACTGCCGTCAGTGAATCCAGTTCGGAAGAAGAGCGCGCTGCGGCAGCGCGAAAGATCCGCGAACTGCGAGACAAGACGCTCGAGTTGCTGGTCGACGAGAAACTATCGGCGGATGAGAGTTGTCGGATCTGTTTTTCGCTCTCGAACGACGCGCTTCATGAAATCGAGGCACACGGTGCTCAGGCGCTTTCGGCCTGATCGGGCACGGAACGGGCGGACTATCAAAATCTGAATGATGCAAACACGATTTTGTTGCCACCTGAGCAGATCATCTGCTCACGTCTCAGCGTGATGCACTTCGCGAAAATTGATATTTCAGGCATTTCTCCAGAAACGATTGGCAAATATTGCAATGTTATTTGTCAACCTGCGATCAAAAATGTGTTCTCCCCTGCAATGTCTTTGTCATGGCTTTTGCAATATGCTAGGTTTCGCCCGCTAGAACCAATCCAGCACATCATATTCATGCTCAGATCCATTCGCGTCACGACGGATGGAGCGCGTGGGGAAAATGAAAAATCCGAAATCGCTTGCCGCGATAACCATGTTCGCGGTCAGCACTACTGATTGCACCACCGGAATTCAGACCTCGGATCGTTGCAGCGGCCGAATCTTCAATGGCGCACCAAACCGGGTCAACATAAAAATAGCCGAGGAGCTTACAGACCCGGCCAATGTTCCTGGCATCTACCGCTAGTTTGAGCCAGGCCTTTGGGGACAGCTTTCTGACTTACCTAATCCCCCTACCCAGGTAGCCAGGAATGCTGTCCCCAATATTTTTTTAGATAGCGCGAACGAGCAATCATCCCCGCGATCCGCCGACGGAGAACACATCATCCGCCTGAAATCTGCCGGTCAACGACGAGATCGAGACCGCGATCACGCCGCGCATTAATTGACCGTGACCCGACCACTGCCCGCCAGTACTCGAGGCTATCTCGCGGCAGCGGCGTCCAGCGACTGCCTGAGTGTGTGGTCCTCCCAGGCCATGCGGTAAGCGACGTAGTACTTGTAAACGTTCCTGACGTACCGGACAGTCTCCCGTCCGATCCTGCGCGCCGCTACCAATTCGACGTTTTCGAGCCACAGGTTCGGGTCGTGGCCCTCGGCCGCCGCCTGCCGGCGAATGCTCTGGATCTTCGCCGGGCCCGCATTGTAGGCCGCCAGTGCGAACAGCCATTGATGTGTGCTGCCGATTCCCGGCTCAGAGAAATAGTGATCCATCAGGAAACGCATGTACTTCGAACCAGCGCGAATGTTGTCCGCCGGATTCGAAATATCGGGAATGCCGACTTGCTGGTCCGCCGCCGTCGAAGGCTTGACCTGCATGATGCCGACTGCGCCGGCAGCACTCTTGCGGTCGTGCCGCAGTTCAGACTCCTGGTAAGCTTGCGCGGCGATCATGAACGGGTCGAGTCCATATTCCGCCGCGCTCGACTTAAAATGCTCCATCAGCGGCCGCAGTCTTTCGATGCCTTCTTGTGAGGTCGATCTTCGAACCCAGTCGAGATTCTCCATGTAACGGTTGATGAGCACGTTGCCGATAAGCGTGCCTTGGCGGTGCTCATGCACGAAATCGTTGATCAGTGCAGCCAGTTGCGGACTATCCTTGCGAAACGCCCACGCAATGACTCCGCCTGTGCTGATCACGAGGTCTTCCCTGACTTCCATTTCCCGAAATACCTTCGACCAGTAGGTCGCCTTGTAACCGTCGATGACGGTCGCCGGCACCATGGCGGCGTTGACCATGTCGAGCATGTCCTGGGGTCGCAACAGCTCATTTGCCTCCTGAATCCTGATGGGGTTCAGCCCACGCCCGACCAGGTCCTCATTCAGCTCCCGGAGGTGCTCGAAATAGCTCGACGATCTCTGTACGTAAACCGTGTGATTCGACAGGTCTTCGACCGACGCGATCCAGCGGCCTTCGCCTGGCGCAAACACGACGATTTCGTCGACGTTCCTCACCAGTGGATCGGAGAAGTCGACCATTGCGGAGCGGTAGTCCGTGATCGTGAGATCGGCGGCAATCAGGTCGGCCTCGCCTTCCAGCAGCGCCGGTATGAGGCGGTCGCGGCTCACGGGCATTGGCAATATCTCGACCTGGTCCAGGCCGCGATCGAGCGTAACGTTGATTTCCTTCTGCAGGATACCCAGCAGTTCGGCGATCATTCCCCGTGGCCTGCCGTCGTAATAGAAGAATTGTGGCCCGCCGGACAGAACGAGCGTCCGTATCACGCGACGCGCCACCATGCCGTCCAGGTCGCCGTACCAGCTCGTGGTCAGCGCTGTGAGCCGGTCCGGCACGAGGTCGTCGATCGAACGCAGGAATACCTCGACGTCTTCCTCCGGCGCTGGATCAGCCGGCGATGCGTTGCCGTCCTCAACCTGCGATCGCGCGCCGCTCGTCGAATCGGAATCCGCGAATGACGGCGCCACTGTATTAGCGAGAGCAACGAGCAGGAGAACCTGGATTACGGCAGCTGAAGTTTTATACTGGACGCCGGCTGGCATTCGTCGGTGATCCTGTGCTTCGATCATCTTGTGCCGTCAATAATAGCACTCGAGGGCACACATCAATCCCGCAAGCCACCGGCGCTCGATGGCGGCGCAAAAGTCGCAGGGAGTTTCACAGGGCTAAATTGCGCGTTCCAGGAAAGATTAAGTACGTTGCTGACGGCATTCCAGGAAAGTTTCAGTGAATTCCAAAACCGGTGCAGCGAAAAACCGCGCCGGCCTTATTACTGCGTTCGTCAACCCGTGGGTACAAGCTTGAATTTCTGTCCGCCAACAGAAGCCTCGTACATGAGCCCTCCCTTGGCCTGCGTGAATATTGCGACGCCACTGCTGTAGTCGGCGTCTACCGAGGCACCGGCAGTGACTGCGACGGCCGAAGCCTGCGCGCTCAACTCGTAATTACCGCGTTTGAAATCCGCAAGTGCGTCATCGTCCTTGAAGAATATGAACTCGCTGTAGGCCTGCCCACCCCACTGAAAACCGAACGATAATTGTGTCAGGGTAACGATTGCGGTAACCGCGCCATTCTCGTAGAGCACGCCTTTGCCTCGCGCGCCCCCGACGCCGAATCCAGCCTTGCCCACCGTCGGAATGACGACATAGGCCGCCGCTGCGTCAAAAAACCTCTGAACGGTCGGATCCTTCTTTTTTAATACGGCGATCGCTTCCTGGGCCTTGGCGTGTAAGTCGTCTGCCTCGCCCGGATCCCACGCCCAGCCTGTCACCGTCAAGGAAAGTGATGCGAGCGCCATGCAGACGAGTACTTTCCTGCACATTGATGTTTCCCTCCCGCCTTATGTTTTTACCCGAACGAATTTAAATCAAATGACGAACCTCTGCTTGGCTAAAGCCGTCGCTGTTCAACGACATGACTATCGGCTTGCGGAAAGGTCTTGCGTAATCTGCCTCTTCAGGCTGACCGGCTAAGTATTGTTTCTGCGATATTCCTGCGGCGACTGCCCGGTCCAGTTCTTGAATGCTCTCGAAAATACGGTCGGGTCCTTGAAGCCAACGGACTGCGCGATCTCGCCGATCTTGCGATTCGTGCCGCTCAGCTCCTTGGCAGCTTCCTCCTCTCTGAGGTTCGCGATCAGTTTGGCGAGCGTCGTGCCCTTTGCTTTCAGGTGCCTCGAGAGCCTGCGCTTCTCGAAGCCGCATATCTCCGCGCTTCGTTCGACGGTCAGATTCGTTTCGTGGATGTGTGGCCGCAACGCATTCTTCAAGGCATCGATCAGCGTCGACGGCGGGGGCGGCATTTCCTGGTAGAAGCCGCTGACCTGCGTCCGCACGGCCATATCCACCCACTCGAACAACCACTGGCTCGGGAACGTCAAGCTGGCGACAGTCCCGTCACCTTGCATCACGGTCAACCCATCCAGGTCCGGCGGTATCACAGCCGGGTCGCAGACCCTGGCCCTGACCTCCTGGGGGCTCCAGCGCGAAGGCAAGGCGGA
>JBFHXJ010000018.1:0-47799 GCA_041598995.1 Woeseiaceae bacterium
ACATCGCGCTCGCCGCGGAAAAAATCGACCGCCTCGACGTCGTGGAAAGCAGCCTGCGGCGCTTGATCGAACTCAAGCCCGACCATTCGCAGGCCTATAACGCGCTCGGATATACGCTGGCGGATCGCACCGACCGCTATGACGAGGCGGCGAAGCTGATTCACAAAGCGCTGGAACTGGATCCGGATAGCGCGGCGATCATCGACAGTTGGGGCTGGGTCCTGCACCGGCAAGGCCGCAACCAGGAGGCGCTCGTGCACCTCGAGCGCGCCTATGAACTGTTCCGCGATCCGGAGGTGGCCGCGCACATCGTCGAAGTATTGTGGGCGCTCGACAGGCAGGACGATGCCAGATCGAGGCTCGAAGCCGCCGAGCTGCTGTTCCCTGACAGCGGCTTCCTGAAAGATGTTCGTACGCGCCTGCTCGGCAACGAACCCTGAGTCCCGGCCGGACCTGCGCATCCGGTTCGGGAAGGCACTCGCCGTCCCGCTCGTCGCCCTGCTAGCCGCCTGTGCAGGCCCAGGCGGCGTGCAACTGCCGGAGCTCGGCGACTGGGAAGCACGCCGCGCCATCCTGGAGAGCGTCGACGAATGGGAATTTGCCGGGCGCATCGGCGTTCGCGCCGGAGACGAGGGCTTCAACGGCCAGCTCTGGTGGCGTCAGGACGGCGTCGTATACCGAGCCAGGATCAGTGGACCCATGGGTGCCGGCACCGTGTTCTTAAACGGCGATCATCAGGAACTTACGCTGACCGATGGTGACGGCACGGTCACCGAGCTGCAGGATGCCGAGGCCGACATACGCAGGCTGTATGGCTGGACCATCCCCGTCACCAGCCTGCGGTTCTGGGCACTCGGTATACCGGATCCCGCCATACCGGCCGACACGGCGTTCGCCGACGACGGCCGGCTGGCCAGCCTGCAACAGGCGAACTGGCGGGTCGATTTCACACAATACGCCGCAGGTGGCGGACAGCTCTTGCCGCGTCGCCTGAGTGCCGTCAATGATGACGTGCGCGTGCGTCTGGTCATCGACAACTGGGTATTTCGCTAGCATCCGGCGCCGCGTTTGACAGGCTTCGGAGTGCCCCGCACAATTGCGCGCAACGAACGCGCGGGAATGCGTGTCAGATTGGGGAAAGGTGCGGAAAGCGCATGAAGACGCTGGTTCGCCTGGGCAAATGGGGTGTAGCCAAGTGGTAAGGCAACGGGTTTTGATCCCGTCATGCGCAGGTTCGAATCCTGCCACCCCAGCCATCCATTCACGGGCCGACCCGACGATCGGAACAAGAAAATCGATATGAGGTGAAGCCGTGGATTCGGCGACAATGGCGATTTTCTCGGGAAATGCCACTCCCGAACTCGCACACGACATTGCCAGTTTTTTGCATATCCCGCTTGCCAAGATCCACGTCGGGCGCTTCAGCGACGGCGAGATCCAGGTCGAAATCCTCGAGAACATCCGCGGCAGGGAGGCCTTTATCGTCCAGTCCACCTGCCCGCCGACTGCGGAAAACCTCATGGAGCTCCTGGTCATGGTGGACGCGACACGCCGCGCCTCGGCATCCCGAATCACCGCCGTCATTCCCTATTTCGGCTTTGCGAGACAAGACCGGCGACCGCGTGCGGCACGCGTGCCGATCACGGCCAAGCTGGTCGCGAAGATGATCGGCACCGCCGGCGTCGATCGCGTGCTGACCGTCGATCTGCATGCGGATCAGATCCAGGGCTTCTTCGATATTTCGGTCGACAATGTGTACGCGTCGCCGGTGCTTCTCGGTGATGTCTGGAAGCAGAAATACCCGAACATGGTGGTAGTCTCGCCGGACGTCGGCGGCGTCATACGCGCCCGCGCGCTGGCAAAGCGTCTGGACGATGCGGATCTCGTCATCATCGACAAGCGGCGATCCAAGGCCAACCAGACCGAAGTCATGAACATCATCGGTGAAGTCAAAGGCAAGAACTGCGTCATGATCGACGACATGGTTGACACTGCCGGTACGCTTTGCCAGGCAGCCAGCGCACTGAAGGCGAAGGGGGCAACGACGGTTGCCGCCTATATCACGCATCCCGTACTGTCAGGACCGGCCGTTTCGCGGATCGAGGGGTCGGAACTCGACGAAATCGTCGTCACCGACACGATCCCGCTGCGCGCAGACGCGCGGGCATGCGACAAAATCCGCCAGCTGTCGACCGCCGAGCTGCTCGCCGAGACGATGCGTCGCATCGCCGACGAGGAATCCGTCAGCTCCCTGTACGTCGACTAGAAGCGGATCGGAGCCACTGGCTCCGAGCCCGTGACTCGCAGTCCGCAATCGGCTATGATGCGCGCCCTGTTCCGACTGGTCGCGGTCGGGCGGGGTCTGACGGAGCCGGTAAAGGTATTTAATTCAAAAAGTTACCAGAGGTCATCATGGCTAAAGATTTTCACCTGGTCGCGGAGCTGCGTGAGGCGCAGGGCAAAGGTGCGAGCCGCCGCCTGCGTCGCGACGGCATGGTTCCCGCGATTCTCTACGGCGGCGGGCGCCCGCCGCGCAAGCTCGCGTTCGATCACAACAAGGTCATCCGCGAGCTGCAGAATGAATCATTCTACTCGAGCATCCTGAACATCAAGGTCGACGACAAGAGCCAGGCGGCGATCGTCAAGGACATCCAGCGTCATCCGTCGAAGCCGCAGATCCTGCACATGGATTTCCAGCGCATCGTCGAGGACCAGAAGATCAGGATGCACGTGCCGATCCACTACGTGAACGCCGATATCGCCATCGGCGTCAAGCAACAGGGCGGCTCGGTGTCGCGTCTGATGACCGACGTCGAGGTCAGCTGCCTGCCGAAACACCTGCCGGAATATTTCGAGGTAGACATCGTAAATCTCGCGCTCAATGAAATGCTGTACCTGTCCGATATCCCGCTTCCCGAGGGGGTCGAGATTCCGCAGCTCGTGCATGGTGACGAGCAGGATGACGAGCCTATCGTATCGATCCAGTACATCAGGGAAGAGGTCATCGAAGAGGAAGTCGAAGAGCTCGAAGCCGAAGCGGTCGAGGGCGAAGTGCCCGAAGGCGAGGCGCCGGAGGAAGGTGCGGCCGAGGCCGAGGACAAGGGCGACGAAAAATCCGAAGAATAGGCGTCGCCGTTCGCGCTCAGGAAAGGCCGCCAGAGATGGCGGCCTTTTTGCTTTAGGTGTTAACGGGCGTCTACACTTCCCGGCGGCATAGTCGATCGGAAATCATGTCTGACCATCTCGGTACCATCGCAGGACTCGGCAATCCCGACGAGCGTTATTGCAACACCTTGCATAATGCGGGTTTCTGGTTTGTCGACGAACTGGCAAGACGAGACGGCGCACCGTGGAAGTACGACAAGCGCTTCGATGCCGAAGTGTGTAAAGTCACGCTCGCGAGATCGGAAGTCTGGCTCTTGAAGCCGCAAAGTTACATGAACTTGAGCGGTGCACCGATTCGCGGTTTTCTCGATTACTATCGCCAGTCACCGCGGCAGCTGCTCGTCGCGCACGACGAGATCGACTTGCCGCCCGGTACGGTACGCCTCAAGTTGGGCGGCGGTCATGGCGGCCACAATGGCCTGCGAGACGTTATCCGTCACTGCGGCGCGGAATTCATGCGCTTAAGGCTGGGTGTCGGCCACCCAGGGCACAAGGACGAGGTCACGGATTACGTGTTGAAGAAGGCCTCGCGTGACATGGAGCAAGCGATCTGCAAGAACGTCGACGAGGCTGCCGATGTCATGCCGCTGCTCGCCGATTCGGGACTCAACGCGGCAATGAAGCAATTGCATACCAACGACTGACTGCGTATGGCCATCAAATGCGGCATCGTGGGACTGCCGAATGTCGGGAAGTCCACCTTGTTCAATGCCCTGACTGCGGCGGGGATTCCGGCCGAGAACTATCCTTTCTGCACCATCGATCCGAACATCGGCATCGTGCAGGTTCCCGATCCGAGGCTCGAGGTCATCAGCGGTATCGTCGGGCCGAAGAAAACGGTGCCGACCACGATGGAATTCGTGGACATAGCCGGGCTTGTCGCCGGCGCATCCGAGGGGGAAGGGCTCGGCAACCGTTTTCTCGCGAATATTCGGGAGACACACGCGATCGCACATGTCGTCAGGTGCTTCGAGAACGATGACGTCGCCCATGTTTCCGGAGCGATCGACCCGGTTCACGATATGGAAATCGTTAACACGGAGCTTGCGCTCGCCGATCTAGAGTCGGTAGAAAAACAGCTCGAAAAAGCGGAACGCAATGCGAAGACATATGAAAAAAAAGCCATGGCGCTGCGCGATCTGTTGCGACAGCTGCGGGATCACCTGTCAGAAGGATTACCGGTTCGCACGTTGTCAATCGATGACACTGAAAGGAAAAATCTGCGCGAGTTTCACCTGCTGACGGACAAACCCGTTATGTATATCGCGAATGTGGACGAAGAAGGCTTCGAGAACAATCCCCATCTCGACAGCGTTCGTGACGTGGCGACCGGAGAGGGCGCGGAAGTCGTCGTGATATGCGCGGCTCTGGAGGCCGAGATCGCACGGCTAGACGACAAGGACAAGGCCGAATTCCTGGAAGCGCTCGGCGTCGACGAGCCGGGGCTCAGCCGCGTCATTCGCGCAGGCTACCGGCTGCTCGATCTGCAGACATTTTTCACGGCGAACGAGAACGAGGCGCATGCCTGGACGACGAAGGTCGGCGCAACGGCGCTTGATGCCGCGGGGGAAGTACACACGGATTTCCGGCGCGGATTCATTCGCGCTGAAGTTATTTCCTACGACGACTATGTGGCCGGCAACGGCGAACAGGGCGCCAAAGAGGCCGGGCGCTTGCGCATCGAGGGCAAGGAATATGTCGTGCAGGAAGGCGACGTGATGTTTTTCCGCACCAACGTTTGATAGATTGGCGTTGCGCCGTACTCCTCGGAGTCACCAATAACAACGAGGTCATCGCGATGCGCCGCCGTCTGTATCCCGTTCTCGCTTTGCTCGCGCTGCCGCTCCTCGCGCCGGCGCAGTCGCCACTCGACGGGTTGAGCGAGGCAGTCCTGGCCGAGGGCGAAAAGGCGTACCGGGTGCATTGCGCGAGGTGCCATGGCATCGCGGGGGAAGACGGCGAAGGCGCCAATCTGGTACGCGCGAAACTCAAGTACGCGGCCGACGACCAGGCGCTGCGGGATGACGATGCCGCCGGTGCGATTCGGGGGGCTCGATCTGTTCGTGTTCGGCCTCGAGTAGGAGAATCGCGGTTAAAGCCGCTCCCACAGATCCTCATAGCATTGCGGGCACGGCTTCAGCCGCGAACCGCTATGTGTCTGCTTGACACTGTAATAGCCTGAACGGGACAATCGCGCGCGCACATGGTGATGTAGCTCAGCTGGTCAGAGCGACGGACTCATAACCCGTAGGTCGGCGGTTCGATCCCGCCCATCACCACCATCTACAAAAGGACCCGAAAGGGTCCTTTTTCATTTGGCACGCAAGCTCGCCAGCTGCGGTTGATACGAATGGTCAACGCCCGTCGCGCGTGCGACTTTTTGAATAGCAGATAAACCATTGGACCCTGAGCACCCCCCAACCGCTCGTGATGTAGAAAAAAGAGCTCAGGTCAAGACGAACCACTAAGAGGGAGCCATTGGTATGCGAATCATGACCAAGTACGTGTTATTACCTATAGCCGGGGCAGCGGTCTTGTCGGCGGCAACGGATCTTCAGGCGCAAGGAACCGATGATGCTGTGCTGGAGGAAATAACGGTTACTGCGCGCAGGATTGAAGAAAGGCTTCAGGATGTTCCGGTTGCCGTCTCCGCGTTCACGGCGGATACGCTGGAACGGCGCCAGATCACCAGTACCGACGATCTCGGCAAGATCACACCGAATCTGCAGTTCACCAATAACGCGCCACTCGCCGCAAACAACAATTCCTCGGTCATTTTCATCCGGGGTGTCGGTCAGATCAGTCCGCGCGCTAACACGGATCCCGGTGTCGGCCTCTATATCGACGATGTCTATATGGGCCAGTCCGTGGGCGGCACGATGGAGATACGCGATATCGCCGGCATACAGGTGATTCGCGGACCGCAAGGCACCTTGTTCGGCCGCAACACCATCGGCGGCGCAGTGCTTTTAACCACCACGGCGCCGGGGGATGAACTGGGTGGTGAGCTGCGACTCGGCGCGGGCGAAGACGGCCTGCTCGAGGCATTCGGCGCCGTCGACGTGCCGTTGTCGGATGTATTGAAGACGCGGTTTTCGCTCGGCACGCGGCAGCAGGACGGTTACGTAACCCGGGTGTCCGATGGCAAGGACCTGGGTGACATCGAGAATACGACGTTCATGGCCAAGGCCGTGTACGAGCCCAACGATGCGTTCGAGGCCAAGGTCAACTTCGATTTCACGACGGCCGACGAGAACGGCGCGGCGCTGGTGTTTGCCGGTTATAACAACAACACCGTTTTCACCGAGACGGGGCCTGCCGCAAGCCCGGCCTTTATCGGTGCGAACCAGGGTGTGGGCGCCGGTTGTTTAGACGCCTGGGTCGCGCTGCCCGGGCCGCCGGGACGACCCGTGGAAACCGCGCCCGGATCGCCGCTGGACGTGTCTGGCCTCCTGACAGTCGGCGGCGGGCCCAGGGGTTACACCGCGGAGAACAGCGATCCGCTCTGTGCCAACGATCAGTGGGCTAGGGGTCCGTTCGCAAACAGCGGCACTTATCCGACCAACAGCTCCCTGGACAACTGGGGCCTGTCGCTGAACCTGGCATGGGACCTGAGCGATGCCGTGACCCTGAGATCGATCACCTCGTACCGCGAGCTCGAGTGGACCGGCAGCCGCGATGCCGACAATACGCCATTCACGATCCTGCACACGGACTACGCATCCGACGGCGACCAGTTAAGCCAGGAATTCCAGTTGAATTACAGTGTCGACCGCATCACGGGCGTAGCCGGTGTCTATTATTACGAGGAAAAGATCGACGATGTCCTGGTCGTGTCGGTCGGCGACAGGGGGCCGGCATCGAACTGCGACTATACGTCCATGAACGCCGGCTTCACCGTCAGCGGTACCTACAGGTGCTACCTCGACAGTGACAACAACATCGTCGAAAACGACTCGTGGGCCGTCTTCGCCCACTTGTCCTACGATTTCACGGAGGCTCTGAGCGGCAGTTTGGGTGTTCGCTACACGGACGAGACCAAGGCCTCGACGCCGGATCAATTCGATTATGCCAACCCGAGCGTGAAGTACCTGCCCAACATCAAGTACTCGCACGACTTCGATGCTACGACCATCTCCGCGAGCCTCAGCTACCGTTTCTCGGAAGCGGCAATGGTGTACGCGAGTTATTCCGAAGGGTTCAAGGGCGGCGGCTGGAATTCGACCTTCAACTTCCCGGTGAACGCGAGTGACCTGGCCGCGGGTCATATGTTCGACCAGGAAGAAGTCGAGACCATCGAGGTCGGCCTCAAGTCCGACGTGACCGACCGATTCCGCCTGAACGCTGCCGTCTTCACGTCTGACTACACGGATCTGCAGTTCACCTACCGCGTATTGATCGCGCCCTGGTTCTTCAACGCCGGTAAAGCATCCATCGACGGGGCCGAGTTCGAGTTCACCTGGCTACCTGCCGATCGGTGGATCGTCGAAGGCGGCATCGGCATCCTGGATTCGTCCATCGACGAGACCGCGGCCATTGTCGTGCCTGGCAGACCCGTCAACACCTCGGTTGCCGCTGGCAACCAGCTTCCTTTTGCGCCCGATCTGCAGTGGAACTTAGGATTAGGCTATAACGGGCAGATTGGTTCGCTGGAGGTATCACCGCGCGTCGATGTCTCTTACAGCGACAAGGTATTCTTCGATGCAGCCAACGATGTGCGTATCTCACAGTTGAGTAGCTACACCGTGGTCGATTTCTCGATCGCCATTGCGAACCAGGATTCGACCTGGGAGGCCGTGGTCGGTGTCAATAACGCGACTGACGAGGAATACCGCATCTCCGGTAACTCGTCCTGGGGCACCGGAACGGGTTACGCAGAGACGGCCTACGCGCGCCCGAGGGTGATCTTCGGCTACGTGACCTTCAACTTCTGACGAGAAAAACCGGCGGTCGGGATACCCCGGGAGCGTGATGCGCGCTCCCGGGCGTATCCCGCCCCTTCCGTCCGCGCTGGGCGGCGATTCGACGCGGCCAGATCAAGGCCAGAGTCCGTACGAGGCCACCAGCCTCCTTTATTGTTTGCGGATTATGCGAGATAAAGGCATCTGATCGCCGCACCCTGACGGATTTGCGTGTCTGACCAATCGCAATCAGCGCATCGATTCTGGTTCATGCTCGGCCTCATCATCGCGGGCGAGGCCGTCTTCGTGTTGCCGTTCCACCTGACGCGTTTCTTCCGTCCCACGGTCCTCGAGGTCTTTCAGCTGACGAATACGGAGCTCGGCGCGGCGCAGGGCGTTTACGGCATCCTGGCGATGGTCAGCTACTTTCTCGGCGGGCCGCTGGCGGACCGCCTTCCTGCTCGCAAGCTGCTCGCGATGTCGCTCTGGACGACCGCCGCCGGCGGGATCTACATGGCGACGTTTCCCGGCTATCGGGGCGCGCTCCTGCTGTGGGGTTTCTTCGGCGTGACGACGATCTTCCTGTTCTGGGCCGCGCTCATCCGCGCCACGCGCGACTGGGGCGGGCACGATGACCAGGGGCGTGCCTATGGTCTCCTCGACGGTGGCCGCGGACTGCTCTCGGCCATCCTGGCGTCTGCCGGTGTCGTCGTCTTCGGCCTCGCATTCCCGGACAGCTACGCGGCAGCGAGTTTTGAGGACAAGCAGGAGGCGCTACGTATCGTGATTTACGGCTACACGATCGTGACCGCGGCAACCGGCGTGTTCATCTGGTTCGTTATTTCGGATGGTCATCCGTCCGGCGAGCCCGGGCTGGCCGAGTGGAAGTCGCACACGGAAAACGTGTTCGAACATATTTGCCGCGTGCTTCGCATTCCGGCGGTGTGGTTGCAGGCCCTGATCGTGTTGTGCGCCTACGTCGGTTACAAGGGTTCCGACAATTACGCTTTGTTCGCCGTACAGGGATACGGCATGGACGAGGTCGCCGCAGCGCAGGTGGTCGCAATCGCAGCCTGGTTGCGGCCAATCGCGGCACTCGCGGCCGGTTTGCTCGGCGATCGCTTCAATGCATCGCGGATGACCATGATTCTGTTTCTCATGTTGCTGGTATCAGATCTCTACTTTGCGCTGTCGACGCCCGCGATCGCCTGGGTGTTCATCTCCAACATGTTGCTGGGCTTTACAGCACTGTTCGGTCTGCGCGCCCTGTACTTCGCGCTTTTCGAGGAAGCGAGTGTCCCGCCGGCCGTTACCGGAACGGCCGTCGGATTCGTATCCGTTATCGGTTTTACGCCGGACGTATTCGTCGCCTACATCGGCGGCATCCTGCTCGACCGTTCCCCGGGTCTCGTCGGGCACCAGCATTACTTCCTGTTCCTTGCGGCATTCGCCGCGCTTGGCGTCGCCACGAGCTATGTATTGATGCGCATGCTTCACCCGGCCGCTAGAGAGGAGGCGGCGGCAAACACTAGCTGATCATCGTGCGCCTGGCTTTGACCACTTTCAGGACGATCGACGAAGACGCGTCCTTGACGGCCGGCATGCCCAACAGGTCACTGTCGATGAATCTCGCGAACGCGTCGAGGTCCGATGCAACCACCTCGAGAATGAAGTCTATCGATCCCGACAGCATGTGACAGGCCTGGACCTGCGGGTGCTCGCGGACGCGGCGCCGGAATTCCTCGGCTCGCTCCAGGTTCTGGCGTTCCACGTGCACGGTGACGAACGCCTTGACGGCGTGGCCCAGCGCTGCCTCGTTCAGGTCGACCGTGAAGTGCTCGATGACGCCGCGTTCGACCATGCCCTCGACGCGACGCTGCACGGCGCTCGCGGAGAGGTTGACGCGGGTCGCGAGATCGGACCAGGTGATGCGCCCATCGGCCTGTAAGGCCTTCAGGATTGCCGTGTCGAATCGATCCATAGCGCAGGATCCCTGCATGAAATCTAAAAAATAGCAAAATTTCCTGCGTCTTGCACCGGGGTTGCCTGCGAAAACGCCGGCACCCTGCCCGCGATCCTTCCTACACTGGTGGCCAGTCAGCCGAGATGCGCCGGGAGTCCGCCATGTCCTATCTGAAGAAGATCGATCACGTTTCCTACGCGGTGGAAAAAGGCAACATCGAGAAGTGGGCCTGGTTCCACATCGAGGTCGAGGGCGGCACGCTCATCAAGCGCATCGATGATGCACGCCCCGGCGACCCGAACAGCAGCATGAAGATCTGGTGCATCGATTACGGCGATTTCGGCATCGCGCTGATCGAGGGTATCGACCGCGCACAGAAGTCGCAGGTGACGAGCTTTGTCGAGAAGCACGGCGATCATTCCTGCCAGCATGTGGCCTACGATTGTTACGATCTCGACGCCTTCATCCGCCACATGAAATCGATGGGTGGGCATCCGCGTGGCGACGTGCTCGTGCAGGACGACGGCTTCGGCATCCTGAAGCAGATGTTCGCCAAGGGCTATGCGTCCGGCCATGCCGGCGAGGCGACTTTTCCCGAGTATTGCGAGCGGCCCGAATCCGAGGACGCCGCCAGGGATGTCGAGATCACGTTCTCGAACAAGGCAGGCGGCGAGTTCTACAAGCAGGTGCAGCAAGCGATCGAGGAGGGCGACGAGCAGCCGTTCTTCGACTTCTCGCGCATGCCCGACGATTGGCAGGTGCCGCCCGAGCAGCCGAAAGGAAAAGCCGATCCACGTGCGAAGCTCGTCGCAGCCTGAAATCGGTCCGCCTCTTGGGGCGGTTGCCGTCTCGACGTGACCACCCCAAAGTGTTAGAAGCTGATGATGAGATCGATAAGTCTCTCAGCAGCTTTTTTTTGCGTGCTGCTCGGCAGCGTGGCCCGCGCCGCACCTGACCTGTCGGGCGTGTGGGTCCTCGAAGGACGCGCTGCGGAGCGCGAGCTCGTGATGACGGAAAAGGCGCTGGCGATCCAGGCTGCTTATGACCTCCTGAATGACGACCCGAGCCTCCTCTGCGAGCCGGCCAGTCTGTCGCGCGTGTGGGCCAACCCCAATTCGCGATTCAGGATCGAACAGCATGCGGACGAGGTACGGATCAGCTTCGAGCTCTTCGACCTTCGGCGTACCATTCCAGTCGGCGACGCGACCGTGAGGCGTAATGAGCCGAGCACCAGGAATGTCGGCGGTGAGTCTTTCCAGAAGATGGGTTCATCGTTCGCCTGGTACGAAGGTAATCGCCTCATCATCGAAACCCGTAATCACTCATCCGGCTACATTCGAACCTCGCGTGGCATCCCGCAATCCGAGCATACGATCGCCACGGAGGAACTGTGGCTCGAAGGGGACAGGCTTAATCTGAAACTCACTTACGTGGACGACACGCTGTTCAGAATACCTTTTATTATCGACCATACCTTTGAAAGGATCGGAGAGTCGGAAATCCTGCCTTATAACTGCGAGGGGGCGGACTACGACTGGTTCGAAAAACTGAACGCCCCGGAGGGCGTCGAGCGATGAAAAGAATGATCGGGCTGTGCGTCGTCGCTTCGTTCTCACCGGCTGCCGGCGCGCACCATGCGACCGCGGCGAATTTCACCCAGGAAATCGTGTCCGTCGAAGGCGTCGTCGAGCAGGTACGCTACCTTAATCCGCACACTTCTATATTGATCAGCCAGCTGGCGGACGACGGCCACAAGACCTACTGGCTGCTCGAGACCGTCGGGCGCACGACGCTGGAACGCCGCGGCGTGCCACGCGAACGCCTCGAGGTTGGTGCGAGCGTGCACGCGACGGGCCAGAACGGCCGCCGCAATAACACGATGTACTTGCACGAGCTCGTGTACGAGGACGGGCGCCGGATCAACTTCTATAGCGTGGCGCGGCCGGCATCGGACGAGGAGATCCGTGCGGAGCTCACTCAAATGGCCGACGATTTCATGAACTACCGCGAGATGAAGGGATTTCTGCACGAGATGACGCTCGAGCACGCCTATCGCTGGCAGGACGAGATGGTAAAAATCTTCGAGCCGATGCTTGGTGGTATCGTCGGCTACAAGACGGGTGGACACAGCCCCGGTCCGGGTTTCTCGACGTTTCCGCCGGACGGCATTCGCGCCTATCTACTCGCGGGCATGCTGCGGCCGAGCGGCACGGCGGTGCGGCTGGAGCAGTTCCGGCGCGGCTTTCTTGAGGCGGACTTCGCCCTGCGCGTCGGCGACGCGTCGATCAATGACGCCGAGACCGATCTCGAAATCCTCGCCGGGCTGGACGCCGTCATCCCGTTCGCCGAAATACCGGATCCCTATTATGAACCGAATACGCGAACCGTGAACGGCACGATCGTCGCCAACATGGGCACGCGCATGTCGTTTACGGGTGAGCCGGTGCCGGTCGAAGCCACGCAAGCATGGCTCGACAGGCTCAATAACATGACCTTCGCGGTTTACGACGAGAACGATCTCGAGATCCAGTCGGGACAAATGCAGGGATGGTACGAGCCAATCAAGGTAGTTCGCTGGCTGCGAGATCAGTTGAAGGCGTCCGGCAAGGAACTAAAGCCCGGCCAGATACTCTCACTGGGTAATATCGGTATCCTGCGACAGCTTCACGAGGGCTCACCGCGGGGGCCGGCGTATACGAGCAACCAGTTCCGGCTGGAATACTACGGCCTGAGCGACGAGCCGGCGACCGTCATCATCAATATCGACAGGTGAGCATGCGTTTTCCGCGATCAGTTGCAATTTCAGTCGGCGTGTCGATCGTTGTCGCGGCCTCGCCGGCGTTCGCACATCACGGCTGGGGCGGGTATCAGGACGTCGTCGAGATGGTGTTGACGGTGACCGCATTGAAGCTCGGCAACCCGCACGATCGCCTGATTGCGGCCGACGAATCGGGTCAGGAATGGGATCTCTTGCTGGCCCCGCCCGCACGTAACCGGCGTTTCGGCTTCAGCGAAAAATCGATAAGCGTCGGCGATGAGATCGAACTGTACGGGCAGAAGCATCCAAACAGGTTCGAGGTCAAGGTGCACTGCCTCTACCGCGCTGGCGAGATGCTCTATACCTACCGCTACGACAACGGCCGCTCGAGCCTGTCCCGGAGCCGGCGCGTGGACAGAGGCTCCTGTTAGAAAAACCGCGGTTTGAGCCGCGATCAGCTCGCCTATAATCTGTCTCGTACGATTTCGCCACCCACTGCGGAAAGGAGAACTTCAGTTTCTCCCACGTCGGTGATCGGCACATCGAAAATGTTTCTGTCGAGCACAATGAAATCGGCATCCTTGCCAACTTCCAGTGATCCGGAAGAGTCACCGGCCTTGTTGGCGATCGCGCCGTTAATGGTGAAGATCCTGATAACGGTTGCGAGGTCGATCGACTGTTCCGGCCACAACGTCGCATCGCTGGCGCCGGCAGGATCGCTGCGAGTCACCATCGATTCGATGCCCGGCCAGGGATTCGGCGTCGGTACCACCGCCCAGTCCGAGCCGTAGATCACGAGCGCGCCGGCATCGACGAGCGTCTTGACCGGCCACGGCTTGCGGTCCGGTCCAAGCCAGGCTTCCCAGTCGAGCCCTGGAATCGGGTACCACAGGATCGGGCACATTTCGGCCGCGACTTTCAGCTCTACGAATCTCTGCACGTCATCCGGATGGATGAGTTCTGCATGCGAGATCTCGTGTATGAGCCCGCTGTCACCATTAACCGTTCGGGCCTGCTCGATCGCATCCAGCGCGACGCGAACCGAACGATCGCCAGTCGCGTGAATCTTGACGGTCAGTCCTTGTGCGTCCAACGCAGTGACGTCATCCGCAAGATTCTCGGGTGCATGCATCAGTTTGCCTAGCCAGGCGTCACCAAATGCCTCGCTCGGCTCATACGGTTCGAGCATTGCCGCCGTATAAGTGGGCGGGATGCCATCCAGCATGATTTTCGCAAAATCGACGTCAATTTTTTCGCTTGCGTGCCGGACGCGCGTATCGATCAGCGCGAGTTCATCTTCGTGCGAGTCCGCCCAGGAACTCTTCCAGGTCAGGTTGGTTTTGACATTGAGCAGCAACTGACCTTTGCCGTCGAGATCGGCATAAGCCTCCATGTTGGCAGTCGTTACGAGCGCCTCCTTGAATGTCGTAACGCCATACTGGGCGATCTGTTCGATGCTCCACGCCAGCGCCTTCGCCCGGTCTTCCAGGCCGTATGGCGGCAGCATTCTGCGGTTGTCGTATGCTGCGTTGTCAAGCAGGATTCCAGTCGCTTCACCGGTCTTGAGATCACGCACGATGACGCCGCCATTCGGATCGGGCGTGTCGTCATCGATGCCGAATGCCTCGAGCGCCTTCGAATTGACCCAGGCGTTGTGCACCGACCAGTCCATCAGGAATACCGGATGATCGGGCGCGATCTCGTCGAGAATGGCTTTCGGTAACGCGTCGGTACCTGCAAACAGCCCTTCATTCCATTGCCCGCCGCGCAGCCACTCCCCTTCCGGGATATCCTGCAGGCAGTCCTGCAAGATCGCGAGGACCTCGTTCAGGTCAAAGGAAAGGAAACTGCATTGCAGTTGTTTTTGAATGCCGGCATCGGAAGGATGGATGTGCGTGTCGTGTATGCCCGGCATTACCATCCTGCCATCCAGATCCCGGACCGCGGTATTATCACCAATGTACGGCGCGATGTCCGATGCAGTGCCGATCGCCACGATTTTTCCATCGCTGATCGCCATGGCATTGGCCCAGCTATTGTCGGCGTCGACCGTATAGATTCTCGCATTTGTGTAAGCAGCGTCAGCTAAAACTACTACCGGGTCTCCCGGCTTGCTGCATGCGCTGATCATGAGCCCGAAAACGGGCAGCAGCATTCTGCACTTCATGGCTTTCCTCATAGCGGTCTCGCGCCGCTATTCATTACTTTCGTAAACAAGCTTGCCTTCAAAATACGTCCGGTAGACTCGCGTATCGGCGACCTCGTCGATTGGTATCTCGAAGATATTTCGTTCGAGCACGATAAAGTCGGCGAGCTTCCCCATCTCGATACTACCGATGCGATCCTCCATGCGCATCGCGCGCGCGCCGTGAATCGTGTATATCTCTATAGCTTCCTCGAGCGTAATTGCCTGCTCGGGCCAGAGCGCCCCCTCTGCGTCTCCGCGCGGATCCCTGCGTGTGACGAACGCTTCGATACCGGGCCACGGGTTAGCGTCGGGAACTGCTGATGGCCAATCTGAACCCGCCAGCAATGGTGCGCCGGAATCGATGAGATCCCGTACTGGCCAATATCGCTCACCCCGTTCCTGACCAATTGCGGAGATCACGGCATCAATTATTGGTGACGGATGCCAGATTATCGGGCAAAGGTCCGCAACCGCGTTCAGCTCAGCGAATCGCGGTAAGTCGATTGCATCGATGTAACCGGCATGCGCGAGTTCATGGCGCTTATCCTTGTTGCCGATCACCTCACGCGTCGCTTCGATCGCGTCAAGTGCAATGCGCACCGAGCGATCACCGGCTGTGTGAATCTTGACAGTGTAGCCACGTTTGTCGAGCTCGATCAGATCGGCAGTCAGTGTCTCCAGTCCGACATGCACGGGGCCGCCGTCAAAGCCGTCGCCATGCGCCTCGTCGGCAACGTACGCCGAAAGCATCGCGGCCGTTCGCGCCGGCGTTGGAACGCCGTCCAAGAATATCTTCACGAACTCGGTGTGAACGTGATCGGATGCATATGTGTCGCGAATGCGATCGATGTCATCGTAGTCGAGGGGCTCTACGCGATGTCCGTATGGTGTCCTGATGCTGGTTGCCATATGAACATTGAGCGCACCGCTCTGATCAGCAGCAAGGAAGCCGGCTATCTCATCCTCCTCGATGGCCGCTGCCTTCGCCGCGGTAATGCCAAAGGCATTTGCATAATCTGAAAACCAGCGGGCGGCTTCGAGGAACTGCTCGTCCGAGTACTTCGGAATGACCGCGTAGGCCAGGCCCTGGGCGGTTTCGAGCAGGATACCGTTGGGCGTCCCGTCCTTCTCGCGACCAATCGTGCCGCCGGTCGGATCAGGCGTTGCTGCGGTGACGCCGGCAAGTTCGAGTGCCTTTGAATTCGCCCAGCCGTTGTGCCCGCTGTCATCGCTCAGAAATATTGCCGCAGTGCCAGAAATCTCATCGAGAAATGCTCGCGGCGACTCCATCTCGAATCGTTCGAAAAATCCGCTGTCCCACTGTCCGCCCGTGATCCACTCGGCATCAGGCCTTTCGTCGACGCATTTCGCTACGGTGCCTTTGATTTCCTGTGGGTCCGCCGAAAATGGAAAATTACACTGATAGAGCTCTTTGACCGCTCCACCGAGTGGATGCAGGTGCGCATCGACGATTCCGGGCAACACGAGCCGTCCTTCGAGCTCGACGACTTCCGTTTGCTGTCCGATGTATGGCTCTACATCATCGTCAGACCCGACAAATGTTATTTGCTTGCCATTGACTGCGATGGCCTGTGCTTCGGGCAACGCGGCTGAAACGGTGTGTACGATGCCGCCACGCAGCACGACATCCGCGGGCTCAAGCCGCTCCGCATCCGGCTGGCATGCACCGGTCCCAAAGAAAACGACGGCGCACAGGAGTGCGCCGCGTAATATTGGACTTTTCATTCTTTCCCGATTAATACGCCCCAAACCTGTAGTCCAGCGAGACGCCGAACGTTCGCGGCATGCCATTGACCCGGATAAACGGACCATTACCACCCTGATAAGCCGCAGGATAGTAGTCCTCGTCCGTGATGTTTCTGCCCCACACTAAGACGCGCCATTTACCGTCGTCAGAACCGAATCCGATTCTCGTGTTTGCGACACCGTAGCTTGCCGTCGCATCGGAGGGTTGCGCCCCACCCGTGGTTGAGTCCGTGTAGCTGTAATCAACCGCAGCGTCGAGGATCTTGTCACCACCTACTGACCACTCCTTCGCAACCAGTGCACTGTATTGCAGGTCCGGCGACATCGCGAGTTCGCGACCGGATACGTCCATGCGTACAACCGTTGGCCACAAGCTCGCTGCCCTATCCACAGCCATCCATTCAGTGATCTCGGTATCCAGAATTGCGACGCCCAGGCGGACATTCCACCCTTCTGCCGGTGCCCACTGCATGTCGACTTCGGCGCCGGTAATTTCGGATTTTGGCACATTGGCCAGACCGGAAATGTTGCCGACAAAAGTAACGGCGGCATCCTGTTCCTGCTTGTCTTCATAATCATAAAAGAATGCAGCCGCGTTCAATTGCATGGCGCCTTCCAGCAGCGTCGCTTTGACACCGAGTTCATAGGCCGTCAGCACCTCTTCCCTTATCGGCTGCAACTGCAGCGTCGTGTTCGAGTTGGCGCCGTTGAAGCCACCCGACTTGAAGCCATTTGAAATCGTGCCGTAAATGAGGACATCGTCATTGACCGCGTAGTCCAGCGTGACCTTTCCCATCCAGCGATTGGTCTTGATCGTATCCGTGAATACATGAAAAGCATCATTCACGTTCGGGCCACCGATAAGCGCGAAAATATAGTTCGGTGAATCCGGATCGTCATCGATCGTGCCGCAATCTCCGGCGGTTAGCGTGGTGCCGAATAACACATTTAGAAAGGCTGCCAAGGTGCCGTCGTCTGCCGAGAACGTGCAACCCGACCAGGTTCGTTCTTCACTCGTATATCTCGCGCCGAGCGTCAGGCGCCAATCCTCGCTGAATCGCCATTCGACATGTCCGAAAACTGCTGCCGAATCGGTTTCTTGCGAGTAGATCGTATCAAGCTCCAAGATCGGCGAAAGAACGAACGGAGGCACGCCCCATGCAATCGAACCGTTGCCAAACTGCGAATCCGACATGAAATAGTGGTAGTACTCATCCATTTCGTCAGTTGAATAGTAAACGCCGGCAATCCAGTTCAGGTCATCGTCGCCGCCTGTCAGGCGAATTTCCTGCGAGAACACGGACAGGTCCGTCGTATTGATATTGCTGGAGTCGTTGTAGAAACCGCCGTCCCAGTCATTCGCCTCCTCGCGATCGAACTGATCCATCGCGGTAATCGAGGTCAGCTGGAGATCTCCCAGATCCCAGTTGATCGTGGCAGATGCGCCAAACAGTTGATTGTCGCGCTGTGGCCGTAAATCGAAAGTTCTGCCCGTCTGGACACTGGTATAACTGTTCGTCCAGTCCGCAATTTCGTTATTCCCGGTCGAATACCAGGGCGGTGTTTCGCCGAAGTTGCTGCCGGTAGGTAAGCGGTACTCATCCAATGGCGTGTAAGGAAGCGCATTTTCCGGAAGTCCGACAATTGTGCCGTCATAAGCGGTATTGGCCCTGTTCTCGGACTGATCGTCGACATAATGCACGTTCAGCAGCAAATCGGCGTTTTCGCCGATGTCAAAATCGAGCATTGCCCTGATTGCGGTTGTGTCCATTTCACCAAGCTCGTCATCCCTGGTCGCGCTTTTTTGCCAGCCTTCATTGGATTGCACGGTTCTTACCGCGAGGCGAGCGCGTACGGTATCGCTCAGAGACCCGCTGGTGAATCCTTCGATGTCGACAACGCCGTAACTGCCGATGCCCGCAGTTACTCCGGCCTGAAATTCCGCCGTCGGTTTCTTGCTGATGAAATTGATTTGACCAGCCGTCGTGTTTCGGCCGTAGAGATCACCTTGCGGGCCCTTGAGTACTTCAACGCGCTCGATGTCGAACATCAGGCCGCGACTCATCACCGTGTAAGGAATTGCGACCTCATCAAAATACAGTCCAACAGTCGACGATGCAGCCGTCGAATAGTCCTGGTATCCAACCCCACGGATCGTATAAAGGGGAACGCCGGTTGCCGCAGTCTCATTGACTGTCAATCCTGGCGTCAGCAATGCCATGTCCTCGGCGGCCGTTAAACCGAAGTCTTTCAGCTGGGCGCCCGTGAATGTGTTCAAGGTAATGCCAACGTCGTTGGCACCCTGTTCACGTTTCTGTGCGGTGACGACAATTTCCTCGATCGCCTGGCTATTTGCCATACCCGAATACAGTACCGCCAACGCGGTAATCACTGTACCAATTCTTCTATACATGGTTTCCCCCGCTATGAATTGCGCCGGCCGGATCGCAGCAACGAGCCAGCTGCATTTCCGACCTGCGAGGCTGTCCGCTTCGAGTTGCGCAACTTCGAAAACTATGCGAAATCGAAACGAAAAATTATAATTTTCTTAAAAATCTCAAGAATTTATTGCACTGGCACGGCCCGCGGGCAATAAGGGCTATTGCGTACACGGCGTTGCGTCCTTGACTTTGTGTGGTCAATTTCCTGAACTTCTGCATCTCTTGTGACATTTGCGTGAGCGCTGAGCATCGCTTTCGCTCCCTTGAGATGGCTGAGGCGCTCGGATGCCAGTCGCCTGCCAAGCACGATGCTCATCTTTGCGACGGGCGAAAGATGGTGCCCGAGACAGTGAGGAGACGTCAAATGCTGCCAGATCGGGCATTCAGCGTGAGTCTTGCTCGCAGGTCGAACTAGGCATTTGTCCCTATTGCAAACGTATTCTTGTAGGTGCCGATTTCGGGTAGGATGTGCCAATAAAGGCGGCGGCAGATCCGCCACGAGCGGGGTATGTTTGCTGTCTCCGCAGCGACGGTGCAAATTCGTGTTATGCGCTAATGACGTACAGGACCAGGTTTTTTGATATTTGAAATTGTCCTGCGAAAACTTGGCTAATACAGCTTTTTCCGGATACGGGGGATCATTAAGATGAAAACGATTGCTACGAGCTGTACTCGATCGAATCTGGTGCGTGTTCTGGCTGTTGGACTGGCAGCCTGGTTTATCAGTTTACCGAACCTGTCCTACTCCCAGGAACTCGAAGAAATCATCGTTACCGCGCAACGGCGCGAACAAAATCTTCAGGAAGTCGGTGTCTCGGTGACCGCCTTCACGGACACCCAGATCCGCGAGCTGGGCTTCGTCAATACCACCGACGTGGTCGCGATGACGCCGGGGCTCAATTTCACGATTCCCAATGCGGAATCCAGCGTGATCAATTTCTTCCTGCGCGGCGTCGGTCTCAACGACTTCGCCGACGCGCAGGAGAACCCGGTTGCCGTCTACGTCGATGATGTGTACAAGCCCGCCATGGGTGGCCTGCATTTTCAGCTCTTCGACATGGAGCGCGTCGAAGTGCTGCGCGGGCCGCAGGGCGCGCTGTTCGGGCGCAACACGACCGGTGGCGTCGTGCATTACATCTCCAGGCGGCCGACCGAGGAAGCCGACGGCTATGTCGACGTGATGGTCGGTGACAACAGCCAGGTCAAGGCGGAAGCCGCGATCAGCGGTGGTTCCGAAACGATCCAGGGCCGCCTGTCCCTGGCGGCGAACCAGCATGACGGCTATGTGAAGAATCGTTTCACGCCGAATGTATTTGCTCCGGGGAATTCATTCGACTATGCGGAAATGGACTCGACCGCCGGACGCGGCCAGTTGTTGTTCAATTTCTCCGATGACGTCGAATTGCTGCTTGCCGCGAATTTCTCCAGGAACGAAGGCACCGTCGGCGCATGGCAGCACCAGGCCACGCGGCCGGGCGGTGACCCAACCGATCCGACCGCCCTCGACACGAGCATAGCGCTGGGCCCGAGCCAGATGAACGAATGGTGCCTGATCTTCGGTTTCGACCAGTTCAGCCCGGGTACGGATTGTCTGAGTTTCTTCGGGGAGGACGGCGTGCTGATACCAGGTGGCATCCCCGAAGTCGGCTTTGACCGAGATGGCGATCCCTGGGCGGGAAACTATGACCGCCCCGGCCGGGTGGAAACGAAGAACCAGAGTTTTGCGGCAACGCTCGACTGGCAGATCGGTGACCTGCTGTTTACGTCGATTACCTCGGTAAGCAACGTCGAGCGACTGCAGGAGGAAGACACGGAAATGAGTCCGCTGCCGCAATTGAATCCAACATTCGCGGCAGAGACCGACACTTTCACCCAGGAGTTTCGCCTTGCCAGCAGCGCGGAAGGATCGACCCGCTGGCTGGTCGGCGGCTACTGGTTCGACAATGAGGTTGATGGCAGGTACGACCTCGACACGACGCAGATTCTCGACTTCGTCCTGCTCGATACAAATTTCAAGCAGGACACCGAATCCTGGCAGCTTTTCGGGCAGGTCGAGTTCGATTTCTCAGATGCCTGGACGCTGATCGTGGGTCTTCGGTACACGGACGAAGAGAAGACGATGGACTTCGAGGACATCGATCTGCACGGGACGATCGGATTCTGCAGCACGACCGGCCTGTGCGGCGTGCCGGCCACACCGATAAGCCCGTGGCGTCCGACGGCTGATCACGCCGTGCTGTTCAGCGAATCTTCGGTCGGCAGCCTCGCCAAGCACGAGGAAGAGTACGTCACCGGAAAGCTCGAGCTCGACTACCGAATCGACGACGATAAGATGATTTACGGGTCGTATTCGCTCGGCGCCAAGTCGCCCGGATTCAACTCGGGTTTCATCGATACGACCAATCTGTTTGCAGGAAATATCCTTGTTCCCGCCGGGGATCCGTTATGTTCCGTTTTGCCGTTCTCAAATTCGGTTGCATGTACGGACCTGCCGTTCAAGAAAGAAGAGCTGAACGCGTTCGAGGTGGGATACAAATCCACGATATTCGACGGCACGACGCGATTCAATGCAGCCGCCTTCTATTACGACTATTCCGACATGCAGGTGTTCGCGTTCCAGTTTTTCAACCAGATCATCTTCAATGCGGATGCCGAGATGTTTGGTGCTGAGCTCGAGTTGCAAAGCAGTCCGGTAGATGGATTGGACCTGCAATTCGGCCTGAGCTACCTGGACGCAACGGTGGAGAACATACCATTTCGCGATTCGCCGGGCATGCAGGACCGTACGCCTGTCGCTGCACCGGAATGGACGATGAATGGGCTGATTCGCTACGAATGGCCGGCTTTTGGCGGGCGTTGGTCGGTACAGGCCTGGGCGTATTACCAGAGTGAGACCTTCTACGATATCCTGAATCACCCGGTATCGCGGGAAGACGGTTACACGGTCGTCAATTTCCGAACCTCCTACATACCGCCGAGCGACAACGTGGAGTTCTACGCATTCGTCAACAATGCGTTCGAGGAGGAATACCTGACTTACACATTCGACTTCACGATTCCGTTCGGCTTCAACCAGCAGGCATTCGGACCGCCGCGCTGGTGGGGCGCCGGATTCCGCTATCGCTGGGGCGAGTGAATCGGGATTTGTTGTGATTTGGAGTCACACAGCAAGTTGGTCAGAGAGGGCAATATTCGTATAAAGAGTTAGATAACAAAAAACGTTTCATGCTACGAGGGGGACTTGACCATGAAATCAACTAGAAGGATCGGCGCCCGCCAATCTCTGGGGGCCGTCGGTTGCAGTTCATTGGTTGTGGCGCTGGTGAGCATGCCGGCCATTTCGTATTCCCAGGTACTCGAGGAAATCATCGTCACCGCGGAAAAACGCGAGCAGGACATTCAGGAGGTGCCGATCTCTGTGACGGCATATTCCGGGGAGCAAATCGACGCGCTCGGACTGACCGATTTCACCGAGATCACGCAACAGGTGCCGGCGCTGCAATTGAATGCCTGGTCGCCAAAGCTGACGATCTTCAACCTGCGCGGTATCTCGCAAAACACCTTCAACGACAACAACGAAGGCCCGGTCGCGGTCTACCTCGACGACGCCTACATGGGCTCGCTCAACGGTATCAGCGGGCAGATGTTCGACCTGGAACGCGTCGAGGTGCTGCGCGGGCCGCAGGGAACGTTGTTCGGGCGCAATGCGACGGGCGGCCTGATTCACTACATCAGCCGCGACGCGTCGGAGGAAGAGACGAATGGCTACGTCGAAGCCGAGTATGGCGAATTCGACAAGACAGGACTCGAGTTCGCGCTGGGCGGAAGCTTCAGTGACAATGTCCGCGGGCGAATTGCCGGCCGCTGGACTGAAATGGACGGCTACATCGAATCCGTCGATACCATCATTCCCGGCGGTGGCCCGGTCCTGTTCACCGGAAGCGGACAGGACATTGGCGGGCTGGACGGTTATGCGTTACGCGCTACCTTGCAGGTGGACTTTTCGGACGCATTGCAAGGGAATTTCTGGCTGAAGTTTTCGGAAGATAACAGTGTACCCACCGGTGGCTATGTGTTCGAGAACTGCCCGTTCCAGGCGCCACCGAACGACGCGCTGTGCCAGGTCGATGCCGAGGGCCGCACGATTACGAATCCTGGGGTGATCGACCTGTTCGGTCAGATTACGGACGAACACGTGCACTACAACGAGCACCCGGGATTCATGGACCGCGAGCAGTTGAGCGCTATTGCCAGGTTCGATTACGAGCTGCAGAACGGCATGGAACTCACATCGATCACCAATTACGGCACGAACGACTTCAGTTATGACGAAGATGGCGATGCGCTTGCGATCCCGATCCTGACCTTCCAGACCTTCGTCGATTACACGCAGTTCTCCCAGGAACTGCGACTGGCGGGCGGCAACGACAGCACGCAATGGCAGGCCGGCCTGTATTACCTCGACATGGAATGGGACGGCGGCACCTCCGTGACCGGTGCGCCGGGATTCGGGCAGATCGTGGTGAGCGGCAGGGTGTTGGCCGCAGGCGGGGTCGACACGGCGCTGGCGACCGCCAATCCGTTCAATGGCTTCGAGGGTGCGCTGAGTTTCCAGGATTACCTGATCGACTCGAGGAACTGGTCGGTATTCGGCCAGGCGGACTTCTCATTGAGCGACAATCTGACACTGACGGCGGGTGCGAGATGGTCGCAGGACGACAAGGACATCGACTGGATCCTGCGATTTACCGACAACTTCAACCCGATGCCGCTGACGATCGAGACCGAGGAAGGATTCGCCGCGGTCAATCCAGGCGTCGATGAAGTCGATTACGGCGACTGGGCCGGGCGACTGGCCTTGAACTACGCGATGTCGGACTCGACGATCATTTTCGGCTCGATCAATCGCGGCATCAAGGGCGGCAACTGGTCCTTGGGCGGCAGCCCGAACATCACGCCGAGCACGTTCCAGCACAGGGAAGAGGTGCTGTGGGCCTATGAAGTCGGCTTCAAGACTGAAGGGGATACCTTCCGCCTGAACGGCACCGCGTTCTTCTACGACTACGAGGACTACCAGGCGTTCTCGCTGGCCGGTGGCGGACCGTTCATCTTCAACTCGGATGCCGATGCCTATGGCGGCGAGCTGGAGCTGTTCTGGTATCCCACAGAGAACTGGGACATCGCCCTCGGTGCGTCGGTGATCGAATCCGAAGTCGACGAAGTACTCGGCGCTGCAGCGATCCTGACCGGCGGTGGCGCCGGCGGTGTCATCATCAGGGACGCCGAGCTGCCGAACGCGCCGCCGCTGAGTCTCAACTACCTGGTCCGCTACAACGTCGACGCGGGCGGCAGCAACTGGGCTTTCCAGTTCGACGGCGTTTACTACGACGATCAGTTCCTCGAGGTCACGAACGGATCCGGATCGAAGCAGGACGCATACAACGTATCGAACGTCAGCGTCACCTGGTCGACAGAACGCTTCAGCGTCTCCGGCTGGGTGAAAAATTTTACGGATGAGACCTACCTGCAGTACTCGCTCGACCTGGGCGAGCTCGGCACGACGAGCTACTACGCATTGCCGCTTACCTGGGGAGTCACGGCGCGCGTAAGCTGGTAGCATAAATGCGATAAAAGCGGGCGGGCGCCCCGGATGACGCCCGCCCTGTCCATCCCGAACTCGATCGGGGACGGAAACAATAATGATAAGAAAGATGCTCGAGCACGACGGCCACATCGACATAAACTCCAGGCAGTCGCTGTGGTCCGTGTTTCTCGTCGGCGTCATCGCCCCCGAGGTTTTTATCGTGCAGCCGGGATTCGTGCAGGGGCTCACCGAGTATGTCGGCTTCGACGACCAGGGCGCGGGTTACACGGCATCGGCGGAAATGTTCGGGCTGGCGGCGACCACGATACTCATGACGTTCATCGCGCATCGCGTCAATTGGCGTTCTGTCATGCTCGGCTCGCTGATCGTGATGTTCCTCGCCAACGCATTGTGCACCCTGACCACCGACCTGAGCACATTCGTCGCGTTGCGGTTCATCGCCGGACTCGGCGCGGGGAGCCTCGTGAGCTTGAGCTTCGCGATCGTCGGCCTGACCAGTAACCCGGACCGTAACTTCGGCTTGTTGATCATGTGGGTGCTGACCTATGGTGCGATCGTGCTGTGGGCGATGCCGTCGGTCTACGCGCTTGCCGGCATGAACGGTGCGCTGTGGTTCTTTGCGATTTTCCCCTTGTGTGCGGTGCCGTTTCTCAGACACCTGCCGAAGAGCGGCGAGAGCGTGGCGCAGGTCGAGGAAGACGCGGTCAACCTGACGAAGGCCATGAAGACCCTGGCACTGTTCGCGATGCTCGCCTATTTCATCGCGCAGGGCGTCGTCTGGGCGTACCTGTTCCTCATTGGCCTCGCCGGTGGTCTCGCAGAGCAGGCCGTGGCGAACGGCCTGACTTTGTCGCAATTCGCCGGTATCGGCGGGGCGATGCTCGCGGCCATCCTGTCACATCGATTCGGCCGCGCCTTGCCGCTGACTGTCGGCATACTCGGCGGCGCGGCGTGCCTGTATTACCTCGTGGGCTCGTTCGAATTCCTGGTGTTCGTGACCGCCGTCTGTGTCTACAATTTCGCGTGGAACCTGACGCACCCGTTCCTGCTCGCCGCGATGGCGAGCTTCGACCGGCGCGGGCGGGTGGTCGTGTACGCGGTCGCGATGCAGATGGTGGGGCTTGCGGTCGGCCCCGGGCTCGCCGCCTCGGTGATATCGGAGGGCGATTACGTCAACGTCAACTGGCTCGGCGCCGCGTTGTTCGTGCTGAGCCTCGTGCTCATTTTGCCGCCGGTGATCGCACAGAAAAAATCCTTTGGCACAGGGGAGGCAGTAGCCGATGTTCGGACGACTTGACAGCAAGGTGGCGGTCGTTACCGGCGGCGGGCAGGGCATCGGCGCCGGGATCGCCAGAGTGTTCGCGGCGGCTGGCGGCAAGGTCATGATTGCGACGCGTACCGCGAGTCACGGCGAAGCGGTCGTCGCCGCGATCGAGAAAGCCGGCGGCACCGCGGCCTTATGCGCCGTCGATATCGGCCGGCTCGAGAACGTCGAGCGTGCCGTCAACGAGACGGTCGACAAGTGGGGCGGCATCGACATCATGGTGCACAACGCCGCATCCTTCCTCGGCGGGCCGGTCGAGGCGTACTCGGAAGACGATCTCGAAACCGTGCTGGCCGTCAACCTGAAGGCGTGCTTTCGACTGTCGAAAGCGGTCATTCCGATATTCCGGCAACGCGGCGGTGGGCGCTTGCTGTTCACGTCCTCGGTGACCGGGCCGCGCGTCGTCATGCCCGGCACGTCCTATTACGCCGCGTCGAAAGGCGGCATGAACGCTTTCATCCGCACGGCGGCGATCGAACTGGCGCGTGACAACATCACGGTTAACGGCGTCGAGCCCGGCTACATCCGCACGGCGGCGATGGAGATCCTCGCGGACGAGGAAGGCATGAAACAGATGGCGAACTACATCCCGGCCGGTTACATCGGCGACCCTGAGGACATCGCCTACTGCATGCTGTACCTCGCCAGCGACGAAGCGCGCTACATTACCGGCCAGACGATCTGCATCGACGGCGGATCGACGCTGCCGGAGAGCCCGGTGTTCCTCGAAGAGCTCGAAGGCATCAAGGAGGTCACGGGCTCGTCGTAGTTGAATCAATGAGCGACATCCAGGCACTGATCGAGAGAAGGAACAAGCTGCTCGGGCCGGGCAATCCGCTTTTCTACGACGAGCCGGTGCACCTCGTCCGCGGCGAGGGCGTGTGGCTCTTCGATGCGGACGGCCGCAGGTATCTGGACTGTTACAACAACGTGCCCTGTGTCGGTCACTGTCATCCGGTCGTCGTCGATACGTTGTGCAGCCAGGCCGGCACGCTCAATACACACACGCGCTATCTCGGTGAGCACATCCTCGACTACGCGGAGAAACTGCTCGGCAAGTTTGATTCGAGTCTCGACCGGCTTGCGCTGGCCTGCACCGGCAGCGAGGCGAACGATCTCGCCCTGCGCATCGCAAAGCTGAACACCGGCGGCGAAGGCTTCATCTGCACGAACGCGACGTATCACGGCAACACGGCCACGGTCTCGCAGCTGAATTCGATCTTCGAACCGTTCGAAGGCTACGGCGAACACATCCGCATGGTGAACTGGCCGGACTCGTACCGCGCCACGTATGACCTCGAGGGTTCCGCGCTCGGCGAGGCTTATGCCGACGAGGTCCGGCAGGCGATCGAGTCGTTCAGGGACAACGGCATCAAGCTGGCCGGGATGATCGTGTGCCCGATCTTCGCGAACGAGGGTCTGCCCGAAGTGCCGCGAGGATACATGCAGAAGGCAATCGCTTACGTGCGCGACGCCGGTGGGCTCTACATCGCCGACGAAGTGCAGTCCGGTTTCGGCCGCACCGGCGAGTGGTGGGGTCATTCCTCACACGGTGTGATTCCGGATATTCTGACGCTGGGCAAGCCGATGGGCGCGGGACACCCGATCTCCGGCGTCGTGGCTCGCGGCGAGCTGCTCGACGCCTACCGCTCACGCGAGATGTATTTCAATACCTACGGCGGCAACCCGGTTTCCTGCGCCGTAGGCAAGGCCGTGATCGAAGTCATCGACAAAGAAGGCCTGGTCGAGAACGCGGCTACCGTCGGCGAATACGTATTGCGGGGATTCAGGAACTTGCAGGCAAAATACGAGATGATCGGCGATGTACGGGGCCGCGGCCTCTTTTTCGGCATCGATCTCGTCAGCGACCGCGATTCGAAGACACCGGACGCACAGTCCGCAAGAAATATCGTTAATTCGCTGCGTCACGAGGGCATCCTCATGAGCAAGATCGGCGAACACGACAACGTGCTGAAGCTGCGACCGCCGCTTTGTTTCTCGACAGAAAATGCGGACCAGTTGATCGAGACGCTCGACGGAGTATTGGGCGCAGGCTAGGCGGGCGATGATGAGCGATTTTTTTGCCCTGGGTCCGAAAGAACAATTGCAGCGTTTCGAAGCGGCGGCTGCGGAGTCGCTGCAATACTGGAACATGCAGGGCGCCTCGCTGACGCTGGTCAAGGAGCCGCGCGAGAATGCGGTATTTGCAGTGGAGCACAATGGCAAGCGCTATGCGCTCAAACTGCATCGCCTCGGCTATCACAGCGATGACGAATTGCGCTCCGAATATCAATGGATCAGTGCGCTCGACGATTACGGCATCAAGGTGCCGGCCATCGTGCCGGCGGTGTCGGGCGAGCTGTTCGCCAAACAGCGTGTTGCCGGCATGATCGACGATATCCAGGTCGACCTCGTGGAATGGGTCGATGGGGAACAGCTCGGCTCCGTCGAGGAGGGCATCGCCGACGAGGCCGCCGTCGCCGCGACCTATCGGACGATCGGCGAGCTCGCGGCACAGGTCCACAACCAGGCCGTGTCCTGGCGATTGCCGCGGGGTTTCGTGCGCCACGCCTGGGACGAGCAGGGCCTGGCCGGCGAGCGGCCGATCTGGGGGCGATTCTGGGAGATCGACGCCGCTTCGGATGCGCAGCGGGACCTGCTGATCAGGGGACGGGATGCCGTGTTTGCGGGCTTGAGTCGGCTGGCGAAATCGCCCGGCAGCTACAGCTTGATTCATGCCGATTTCGCGCCGGAAAATATCCTGGTCGACGGGCGCGAGCTGCGGCTCATCGATTTCGACGACGCCGGATTTGGCTGGCATCTGTTCGAGCTCGTAACATCGTTATACTTCGTGCAGGGGGAACCGTATTTCGACCGGGCGAAAGAAGCGCTCATCGAGGGGTACCGCGCGCATCGGCAACTGACCGATCCGCAACTCGAACTGTTGCCGCTGTTTTTCCTGGCGCGCGGCTTTACCTACGTCGGCTGGGTACATACGCGCCGCGAAACAGAGACGGCACGCGAATTGACGCCGATGCTGATTGAAGCAGCATGCGGACTGACAGAAGACTACTTATCGAACAATTGAGAGGACGAGAAAATGACGCAGAAATACGAGATGACAATCGGCGGGAAAACGGTCAGCGCGAAATCCTACACCGACATTCACAATCCCGCGAATACCGAAGAAGTGGTGGGCCAGGCGCCGGTTGCGACCAGTGAACACCTGGAGCAGGCCGTGACGGCGGCGCGCAAGGCATTCGAGAGCTGGCGCTTTTCCAGCGACAAGGAGCGCGTCGAAGCCTGCCAGGCGATCGCGAAAGTCTGCAGCGATAACGCGCAGGAGCTCGCGGTATTGCTGACGAAAGAGCAGGGTAAGCCGCTGGGCGGCATCGGTTCGAATTTCGAGCTCGGTGGTTGCGCCGCATGGGCGGGCCACACGGCGAGCCTCAGCCTGCCCGACAAGGTGCTGGAGGACAGCCAAGAGAAGAAAGTCATCATGAAGCGCGAGCCGCTGGGCGTCGTCGGCTCTATCACGCCCTGGAACTTCCCGCTGATTATCGCTATCTGGCACATCGTGCCGGGCATTCGTACCGGCAATACCGTGGTCATCAAGCCCTCACCGTTCACGCCGCTCTCCACGCTGCGCCTGGTGCAGCTCATGAACGAGGTGCTGCCGCCGGGACTCGTTAACGTCATATCCGGCGGCGACGAGCTGGGTGCCGAGCTGACAAACCATCCGGCCATCGACAAGATCGTCTTCACCGGATCGGTCGCCACCGGCAAAAAGGTCATGTCGTCGGCCGCCAAGGGCGTCACGCCGGTTACGCTCGAACTTGGCGGTAACGATCCGGGCATTTTATTGCCCGGTACCGACCCGGCACCGTTCGTCGAGGGTCTGTTCTTCGGTTCGATGATCAACTCCGGTCAGACCTGCGGTGCGCTGAAGCGACTTTACGTGCACGAGGACGATCTCGAGGCGGTGTCGAAGGCCCTGGTCGAGTTCTCGAAGAACATCCCGATGGGCGACGGCATGCAGGAGACGACCCTGCTCGGTCCGGTCCAGAACAAACGCCAGTATGATCGCGTGATCGAGCTGGTAGAGGACGCAAAAAAGCACGGCGCCAAAGTGCTCTGCGGCGGCGAGCCGGTCGGCGGGTCCAATTACTTCTACCCGGTCACGTTCGTTACCGGTATTTCGGACGGCGTGCGGTTGGTGGACGAGGAGCAATTCGGGCCGGTACTGCCGATCATTACCTACAGCAATCTCGATGACGCGATCCGCCGCGCCAACGATTCGGAGTTCGGCCTGGATGCCTCGGTCTGGGGCGCGAACCGCAAGGAAACGGCGCGCGTCGCATCGCTGCTGGAGGCCGGGACCGTCTACGAGAACAAGCATGCCGATATCGCGCCGCACATCCCGTTCGGCGGCATCAAGTGCTCGGGACTCGGGGTGGAGTTTGGCGAAGAAGGACTCGCTGCCTATACTTCGATCAAGGTCATCAATGCGGCGGCATAAACAATGAAAAAACTGATCATCGTCGTAACTCTGTGGGTCTCGGCCGCACTCGCCGAGCTGCAGCCCGAGCCGACCGGGGTCATCGAGTCCCTGCCGGAGTCCTGGCCCGCTCACTGGATCATCGCGGCCGACGCCGCGTTCTTTCACATGAGCGACGGCAAATTTATCGTACTCGACGCGGACTCGGACGATCCGGTCGGCCGTTTCAAGGGTTTCTTCAACGGTGGATTCATCGCGAACATCGTGCAGGCCACAAGCCGGCCCGAAATTTACATCGCGGAGACGTTTCGCTCCCGCGGCCATCGCGGCGAGCGGACCGATGTGCTGACGATCATCGGCAAGAGCAGCCTGGCGCCCATCGGCGAGGTCGTGATTCCGCCGAAGCGCTCGAGTAATATGCCGACCGCTTACAACGTGCAGCTGGTCGACAACGAGCGAATTGCGCTGATCTACAACTTCACGCCGGCCCAATCGATATCCGTGGTCGATGTCGTCGAAAGACGCTTTCTTGCAGAAATTCCGATTCCCGGCTGCGCGCTGGCGTTCCCGACTGCCCGGCGCGCATTTGCCTCGATCTGCAGTGACGCATCGATCATGTTGACGTCGCTCGGCGCGGATGGCCGGCAGGTGTCATCGTCCAGGACCGCGCCGTTCTTCGATGTCGATACCGATCCGTTGATGGAGAAGCCGGCGATGCACGACGGCGTCGCCTACTTCCCGACTTTCCTCGGTAACGTGTACCCCGTCGACCTCAAGGGGGCGACGCCGGCCGTCGGTGATGCCTGGTCTCTGGTCGGCGACGAAGAGGGCGGCTGGCGGCCCGGCGGCATTCAGCTGTCTGCCGCGGACGCTGGCGGCAGGCTGTATTTCCTGATGCACCCCGAAGGCGGCGATGGCACGCACAAGGACCCGGGCGTCGAGGTGTGGGTTGTCGACAGGGAATCCAGGCGCAGGGTAAAGCGCATCGAACTCGCCTTGCCCGCGCTGTCGATCAATGTCACCAGGGACGACGCACCCTTGCTGGTGGCGACCAATATCAATATGGAAATCGACGTGTACGATGCGACCAGCGGCGAGCACCTGCGCACGCTCGGTAATTTCGGCCAGGAAACCCCGCTGACCCTCTGGGTTGCCCAATAAGAAATAAAGGATCCCAACATGAAATGGCTTGATGGATTGACGGAATCCAGCGCGCGGGAGCTAGCGAGCAAGACGTCGCGACGCGGCTTTCTGGGTAAACTCGCGGCGGTCGTGGCAGGTGGCGCGGCATCGATTCCCCTGCTGCCCGTGGCTCGCGGGCAACAGAGCGGCCAGCAGCCCGGGGAGGTCGGCGACCCGAACGATTGCGGCTACTGGCGTTACTGCGCGATCGACGGCTTTCTGTGCAGCTGTTGCGGCGGCTCGATGAACACCTGCCCGCCCGGCACGGAGATGTCGCCGATCACCTGGATCGGCACCTGCGAAAATCCGGCGGACAATACGAGCTACATTATTTCCTACAACGACTGCTGCGGAAAATCTTCCTGCGGCAATTGTCTGTGCCAGCGTAACCAGGGCGACCGGCCCATGTACCGGCCGCAGGATTCGAACGACATCAACTGGTGTCTCGGCACGAGTTCGACCACCTATCACTGTTCGACGGCAATCGTTGTCGGTACTGCGCTCAACAAGTGACGCCTTGCGCCGTTGCCTGACATGCGTGCTGGCGATCGGCATCGCGCTGGTCGCTGATGCCGACGATCAGCGCGCGCGCATCAATTACACGCTGCACTGCCAGGGCTGTCACCTCGCCGATGCAGAGGGATACGAGAACGAAGTCCCGCGAATGAGAGACTTCGTCGGTTACTTCCTGCATTCCGGGGAAGGGCGCGAGTTTGTCGTACGTGTGCCGGGTGTCGCCACTGCGTCGCTGCCTGACGACCAACTGGCTGAACTGATGAACTGGTTACTGTTCACCTACAGCAGCCACCAATTGCCGGATGCGTTCGAACCGTTCTCCGTCGACGAGGTTGCGGCGCTCAGGACGCGAATCGAGACCAGCCCGCAGAATACGAGAACGCGCATCCTCCGAGATATCGCCCGCGATCTGCCGGCGCTCGCCGTCGAGCTCGACGCCCCGACCCGCCGCTAGGGACAACAAAACGTGGCACAAGAGCCAGAAATCTTTCACGACCCGCAATTCCAGCAATCGCTGGCACGGCGCAGCCGCTGGCGCTGGGGACTGTCCGGCGGTCTCATCGGCCTGTATTTCGCATATTGTCTCGCCGGTATCTACTTCACCGAGGCGTTCTCCCGTCCCGCGCTCGGCACCTCGATCAGCTGGAGCATTGCGCTCGGCTACCTGATCATTGCCCTCGCGATCGCTCTGTCCGTTCTTTATATACGTGTCATGGGACGGCTGGTTGAAGAACCGCCGGGCGACGGAGCATCCGACCCATGATCGATTCGGGCCCGAATGTCTCGGCGATCATTATCTTCGTCGCATTCATCGTCGCCAGCTTGGGCATAACCTGGTGGGCTGCGAAACGCACTCACTCCACGGGCGAATTCTATACCGCGGGCAGCAAGATCACCGGCGCACAAAACGGCTTCGCGCTCGCCGGAGACTTCATGTCCGCAGCGAGTTTCCTCGGTGTGACCGGGCTCATCTTCATCGGTGGCTCCGATGCCCTGTTATTCGTCGTCGGGGTCGTGGTCAGCTGGGCGTTCATTCTGTTTGCATTTGCCGAGCGCATGCGCAATCTCGGCAGATATACGTTCGCGGATGTCGTGGCATTCCGTTTGCACCCGGGGCGCCTGCGAACCTTTGCGGCGGCAGGAGCGCTGATCGTCGCCATTCCATATCTCATCGCACAGATGGTCGGTGCCGGATCATTGATCGAGACATTATTCGGCCTGCCGTATTTCGTCGCCGTACTGGTGGTCGGGGGACTGATGACCATCTATGTGGCTTTCGGCGGCATGCTGGCGACGACCTGGGTGCAGGTGGTCAAGGCGGTGCTGTTGCTCAGCGGAGCCACCGCGCTGTTCCTGCTTGCGATGGCGCAATTCGGTTTCGACTTCGATGCGATGTTCGCGGAAGCCGCCGAAGCACACCCGCGCGGCAGCGTCATCCTGAGGCCCGGCGGACTCTACAACGACCCGATTAATGTCATGTCCATCGCACTTGCATTTGTCTGTGGGACGGCAGGATTGCCACACGTGCTCATGCGTTTTTTTACGGTGCCGGACGCGCAGCAGGCGCGTCGCTCGATCGGCTGGGCCGTCGTTCTCATCGGCTATTTCCAATCCCTGATCGTCATCGTCGGATTTGCATCGATTGCCCTGCTCTTCGGGCAGGCAGACTATATCGACGAGTCCGGGGGTATCGCGGGCGGCGCAAACATGGTTTCGGTTTATCTCGCCAGGGTCGTCGGTGGCGAGATCTTCTACGGCCTCATTTCGGCAGTCGCGTTTGCGACAATACTGGCGGTCGTCGCCGGTATCCTGCTGTCGGCATCCGCCGCCGTCGCACACGACCTGTACGCCAAGGTCATCCGCCGCGGCGAGATCTCGGATCATGACGAGGTAACGGTATCGCGCGTGGTCACCGTGATTCTCGGCGTGTCGACGATCGGCCTGAGTCTGTGGTTCAAGAATATCAATGTCGGCATTCTGGCGACGATCGCGCTGGCCGTGGCCGCGAGCGTGAATTTCCCGGCGATTTTCCTGGCGTTGTTCTGGAAAAAGCTGACGACCCGCGGGGCGGTCGCCGGTGGAGTGACAGGACTGGTGGTGGTCGTCGCCCTGATCGTTCTGAGTCCTGTCGTATGGGTCAATGCCTTCGGCAACGAGACGGCGATCTTTCCCTACTCCTACCCCACTCTGTTTTCCGTCGCTGCCGCTTTCATCGTGACGGTGCTGGTCTCGCTCGCCGATCGCAGCGATCGCGCTGCGACCGACCGGGCCGGCTACGCCGAGCAACTCGTGAAAAGCGAAATCGGCGCCTGATTCGAGTATCAACGGTCCGGAAACCGGTCTGGCATCAGGAATTCCCACGGCGAGGCCTCGGTTCCGCGCTCGACAGGCACTTCAATCACCACCGGCTCGTCCTGTGACAAAGCCGTCTCCAGTGTTGCCTGAAGTTCGCCGGGCGTCGTGGCGCGATAAGCCCGCGCACCGAAACTCTCCGCCAGCCTGACGAAGTCCGGATTCTTCAGGTCCGTGCCGAAGATGTGCCCATCGTAGAGATCCGCCTGATCGCGCCGGACATTGCCGAAGGCGTTGTTATTGAAAATGATGGTGACCAGATCGATCCCGTACTGAACGGCAGTCGCGAGTTCCTGGACGCCGTACATGAATCCGCCGTCACCCGATATCGAGATCACGGGCTTATCGGGATTGCCGACCTTGACGCCGAGTGCCGACTGGAACCCGTGTCCCAGGTTACCCTGGTAGCCACTGGTAACCAGCGTCCTCGGCTTGTATATCGGGAATCCGAACCATGACGTAAATCCGACCTGTGATATCTCCTCCACCAGAAAACCGTCACGCGGCAGTACCTTGCGGATCGCGTCCAGGAAGGCCATTTGCGGCTGAAGTTTCTGAATGTCCTGCAAAACCCGTGCTTTAACGCCCTTGAACTCCTCTTCGCGGGAAAACACGGAGGCAGCGCGCTTCGACACTTCTTCGAGCAATTCACGGACTGCGATCTTCGCGTCGCTGACGATGTCCACATTCGCCCGCAGGCGAAACATCTGTGTCGGGTCGATATCGATTCGAATCAGATCGATCGTCGGCCGCCCTTTCTGCCAGTGGAATGCAGGCAATTCGAGGCGAGTTCCAATGCCGATCATCAAATCCGTATCGCGCCACAATCTGGCGCCAGCAATGCAGTTGAAACCGAATGGTGATTCGTCGCTGACGATGCCGCGGCCGCCACGAAAGGACACGACCGGAGCCTGGATCATCCTGGCCAGTTCCAGGACTTCCGCACCGGCTTCTATGGCGCCGCTGCCGACCATGATCATCGGTCTTCTGGCCTTTCCAATGATTTCCGCCGCTTCCCTGATCTTGTCGGGGTCCGGGCTGAACGCCGTGATCTGCGCTCCCACATATGCCGCGTCGATAGCGCCACGCATTTCGAGCACGTCCCCGGGGACCTCGATGGCAACGGGTTGCGGACGTCCGCTGCGGAGCTGTTTGAAAGACTCGGACATCACGGATTGTGCCTCGGCCGGATGGTTGATGCGTGCGGCCCACTTGGTAAGTATGCGCAATATGGCCAATTGATCGGGTATCTCGTGCAGCATCCCGTGCCCCCTGCCGATGAACTCGACAGGTATCTGACCGGTGAGACAAAGCACCGGAGCGCTGTGCGCTGTGCATAACGCGGCGGTCGTGTTTAGGACACCGGGACCGGGTACCACGGTGTACACGCCGACCTTGCCCGTCGATTTGGCATAGCCAAACGCCATGTAGGCAGCACCTTGCTCGTGGCGGCTGCCGATGTAGCGCAGCTGATCTCGCCGTCGCCGCAGCGCCTCGAACAACGCGTAGGTTTGTGCCCCGGGCAGCCCGAATATCGTATCCACACCGTGCGCGACGAGTGTATCGACGATCGAATCTGCGCACGTGCTGTGTTCCACAATCGAAGTGTCTCTCTTTTTGGTGGCCGAAACAGCGTGTGCCATGGAGCGCTAGTACGTCAATGGTGGCTGTGCCGACTAATTAATCAGGCTCGATTCTCACGAGCTGCGCAGTGGTGGAAACAGCCTTACGCGTCTCGAAGCTTCGGTCAGCTTGTGGCGTATGACATGCTTGATCGGCGGAAAATTGTTGGCCAGCCTCAAAGCCACCGTTCGCGCCAGCTTCACCGGCCTGCGGTCATCCGTAAAGAATTTGGCGAGTTCATTGCTGGTTTTGATTACGTTGTGCGCGGGTACGTGTTTTGAGATCTGCGTATAACAAAACAAGAAATGGCACACTGTAATTCAACAGGATTTTCACCCATACGCTGGCCGTAATGATACCGCCGGACAAAATGTCACCTTGATTGATGACTGTAAGAACGGTTCCGACCAGAATTGCCGTTATTACGCCGCGACTCACGGTAGCTGGATGCACCGGCTGTTGCCACCAGCCACCCTTGGATTGATTGCCATCTTGGCGTAACGACTCGATCATCATTGAGGAGTAACGGGAGTAGAGGATTCTTCCCATATAATCAGAATTGGCGCCGGGATGATCGGTCTGAACGCCGCTCTTTCCCATTTAATCGGGTATGTCCCGAAGTACGCCTCAAGCTCGTAACGCGCCGACCGACTCGGCACGTGGGTGCGGAAAGGTATCAGCATCGTCTTCACAGTCTCGGTGATGGCCCGGATCGAGGCAGCTGAAATCCTTTTCGATGAGCAGGGCGAGCGAGCCCGCACCTGGCAGTTCCTGTTCCGCGAACAAAGACACTTCATCGGTGTTGGCCCAGTCGAGGGCTTTCGCTTTCGGCACCGTCACGGCGATGCTGCCGTTGTCAAAACTGGCTGAAAAACCGTTGTCCTCGGACACGTCCAAGCGATATGTAAGAACGGATCCCGGAAAGTGTGTCTTTTCGACAATGCTGGCACCTTTCGCGAGCTGCGTAACTTCTGATCGTTTCAGACGCAACCGAATCGTATCGCCGCGAATCCGACATTTCATTAGCGATCCTCGCGCGCAAGGCTTGTCGAAATACTAGCAACTCGGTTAGAGACGTGGCCTCTCGGAATATACGTATCCCTGCTATCCCGACGACAAACTAGACTAAATTGAGGTGACGGCGACGAATGCATTCCTGTGACCAGGGGCATGCACGCGTAGGGGTATATCGTGAACGTGACCGAGGTGCTATCCGGGTTTTCTGGAGATTTCGCACATCGCACTCATGTGCTTGTTGCAGTGGGCTGCGCCATTCTCGCTGCCATCATATTCGTCATCGACGTGGCTTCGCTCCCATTGGGGGTTGCGGCAGGCGTGGCCTATGTTGCGGTGGTGTTATTGTCTTTGTGCCTGCCACGATGGCAGTATTCGCTCTTCGTCGCCGCGTGCGTATCGCTTCTCACGATACTCGGTTTTTACCTGTCACAACCCGCCGGCATTCCATGGATGGTCGTCGCGAATCGACTTTTGGCGCTGGCCGCGATCTGGCTGACGGCGGGAGTCGGCAGTTGGCTGGTGCACGCCCGCCGCAGAAAAGCGGAAGACGCTTTGCGCATGCAAATGAGTTTCGCCGACACCTTGTTTAATAAGACTCCTGCCGTCGTGCTGCTACTCGATCCACAGGGCAGAATTACGGGGATCAATCCCAACCTGGAGCAGGTGTCCGGTTACAGCGCCGAAGAAGTGCTCGGCCGGTACTGGTTTGAGGTCTTCGGCGCGGAAGACTGGCGCCGTGATACTCCGAAATCATCACGTGAGGCATCGGGCAGTACCGAAAGCACGCATGCCGCCGGACCGATCATCACCAAGAGTGGTCAGCAACGTCAGATCGAATGGCGTGGGACGACGTTGAGTGATGCCGGCGGCAATGTTGTAGGATACTTGAACGTAGGTCATGACGTCACTGACCGAATAATAAATGAAAATGCGCTGCAGCAGGCAGCACGGGAAGCCGATCGCGCAAGGGGCACAATATCTCGCTTTCTGGCGACAGCAAGCAACAATATGCGCCATCATCTGCAGACTCTGAGCTTGTTGAATGGCGCATTGCGCAAAATCGTCACAGACCCCAAAGCGCAGAACATGTTTGCGATGGAACGCGACGCGCTGGATCACTTGAGAGATCTTCTGAACTCTCTTCTGGAAATCAGCGAACTCGAATCGGGCGATGTCGAGTTGCAATTTACCGAAACTCCGATGCCGGAGATTTTTCGGCGGCTCAGGGGAGAATTTGAAAGTCAGGCGCAGGCAAAGGGTCTGAAACTGCAATTCGATTCGGGCACCGAAGTTGCGTATTCCGATCGCGAGTTACTGACGCAGATTATCCGCATGATGGTGTCGAACGCCATTCGCTATACGAATCAGGGCATGGTCAACGTATATTGTCGTCGCGAGGCCGGTGGTCTGAGAGTTACCGTCGAGGATTCGGGTATCGGCATTGCGCCGGAGCAACTGACCGGCATTTTCGACGAGTTCTACCGGGTCGAAAATGACCCGGCCTGCAGAAATGGCAGTCTCGGGCTTGGCCTGTCGATTGTCGAACGCAGCGCGAAGCTCCTTGGGACAAAAGTTGAAGTGGAGTCGGAACTGGGCCGCGGGTCCCGCTTCTCGTTGCTTGTGCCCGTGCCAAGTGTGGCCGAAGTCCGGGCTACGGGGAGAAAAAGATGATCGTCGCCCCCACAGATCTGGTCGAATTTGCGTCCGATGGCGCTTTCGCTATCGATATCGAAGCGCGAATTGTGGCCTGGAATACGCCCGCGCAGCATCTGCTCGGCTATACCGCATCAGAGGCTGTTGGCCGGCACTGCGGCGAAGTGCTGCATGCGACATTACAGGGCGGTGAGCCCCTGTGTCACCCCGATTGTGACGTCGTTCGGTGTTTCCGGGGCTGCCGTTCCCACGGCGTGCTTGACTGCCGCCTGCGGCACCGAAACGGAGAATGGGTTCCGGCCAGAATCACCTCGGTTGCTGTGTCGGAACGAGCTCGTGCCTTTTCCGGCAGCAATGTCATGGCCGTCATTTTCATGCAGGATGCAGCGACGTCGGTCCACGCATCACAGCATCATACGCTGCAGATTTTCACGCTCGGTGGTTTCGGCATCGTGACGGGGGGCTGCAGTGTCAATATTGCGAAGTGGAAGCGCAAGCAGGCGGTGACTCTGTTGAAATTTATGATCACCCACCTGGACCGGCCCGTGCATCGAGAGCGCCTGCTCGATTGCCTGTGGCCAGGCGCGGAGCAAAGCCGTGGGCTCGGGCGGCTCAAGGTGACCATGTATTACCTGCGACACGAACTCCGTGGCAATGGCATGAGCGACGAAGTGGTGAAAACAGTCGGTAATGCCTATCTTGTCCGGCGCGATGCCGTGTGGGTCGATGTGGATATTTTCGAGAGACTGGTCTCCGAGGGGCGCGCACTGCAGGGTAAGGCCCAGTGGAGCGATGCGCTCGAGCATTATTCCGAAGCTCAACGTCTGTATCGGGGAGATTATCTTGAAGAGGAGGCGTTCGCAGATTGGTGCGCCGAAGAGCGCGAGAGACTGCGCGAACTTTATCTCGAGATGCTGGCGAGGGCCGCGGAATGCCACGAGAAATTGGGCGAATACGGCGAGGCAATACAAATGTACCGCAAGGCCCTCGTCTGCGATCCTTGCCGCGAGAATGTGCATTTTTCGCTGATGAATTGCCTCGTCAAGTACGGCCGGCCCGATCTGGCGCTGGCCCAGTATCGCCACTGCCAGCAGGTTCTGGATCGCGAGTTTGCCAGCGAGCCGCGGCCCGAGACGCGGCGCCTGTATCAACTCATTCTCGAATGCGGAGAGAGTGCCCGGGCTGGCAAGCAAGGCCTTAGTTGACACGAGGCTTTTGAGCCGCAACACCGCCGGTCCGGCATAGCGGCCGGCCACCTTTCTGCCCGAGACGCGGCAGATCTATCGCATCCTGTGTCGCCTTGCCCGCAATCCCGTGTCACCGGACTGTCACCGCCGCGTGCTATAGAAATGCCCATGCTTCATGTGCGGAGGAGAGGCTCGGAGTAGGCGCGTGATGGCAATTGGTCATAGCAGGGATTCCTTCGTCGCGCGCATCTGGCTGGAGGATGGCGATAAAGGGGAGAGCAGGTGGCGTGGGCACATCCGGCACGTGCAGGGCGAGGAGGAGGAATATTTCCAGGACCTGATGGAAATGCGTGATTTCCTGGGTCGCGTGAGCGGCATGAAAGGGCCTCCGTTGACCGCCCGGCCGCTCAAAGAAGCTACAGAATCCCGGTCAGGACGGGTCACGACGATGAAGCGAAAGGATCAGCCGGAGATTTAATCGCAGCGGATCGGGAAATCAGATTTGAGGGTAGGCAAATATGATCAGCAGATCATCTGAAAGATGGCGTGTCCGGGCTTTGGCGGTTTCCCTGGTTATCGTATGGCTCGGATCGAGCGGACTCGTCGGGGCTCAGGACAACGGCCAGCAGATTTTCGACAGCAAGTGCACCGCTTGCCACACGATTGGCAAGGGAAAATTGATCGGTCCGGACCTGGCCGGCGTGACCGCACGTCGTGAAGAAAGCTGGCTCAAACGGCAGATACTCGAGCCGCAAGTGTTGCTTGCGGAGAAAGATCCGATAGCCCTGCAGCTGTTGCAGGAAGCGAACAATATCCCAATGGTGCCACTCGGATTGAGCGATGCAGAGGCTGACGCGGTCATTGCTTTTCTGAAAAGCACCGAACAACAGGCGATCGTCGCAAGCGGACTCCCTTCCCAATATACCCCCACCGTCCTCATAAGCATCGTCGTATTGATTGGCCTCACATTGATGGGGCTCGGTTTCGGCCGCAAGCGAGTGGACGTCGATTGATTTCACACACCAGACATAACGAATAGACATATCATGAAAAACGGCAGCAAGTGGTTCAAGGTAAGCGAGGACTCCCGTTCGTGGGAGGACTTTTACAGAAGAAGATGGAACTACGACTACAGCGTGCGGACAAGCCATGGCGTGAACTGTTCCATGGCCTGCAGTTGGGAGGTCTTCGTAAAAGACGGGCTTATATGCTGGGAACTGCAACAGACAGACTATCCGCAGATCGATCCCGACATTCCTAATGTTGAGCCCAGGGGTTGCCAGAGGGGCGTTACGGCTTCCTGGTATCCATACAGCCCATTGCGGCCGAAATACCCGTACATACGCAAAGTGCTGTGGGATTTTTATTCCGAAGAACGCGGCAACGGCAAAGATCCCGTCGATGCTTATGCGAGTATCGTTGAAGACGAAGAGCGTTCGAAACAGTACAAATCGGCAAGAGGCAAAGCGGGCTGGAAGAGGGTCACCTGGGACGAGTCGGCCGAGCTGGTCGCGGCAGCCCAGATCTACACGATCAAGAAATACGGACCCGACCACATCGCCAACTTCGCGCCTATCCCCGCGATGAGCCTGCTCAGTTTCATTTCAGGGCACAGATATAACAATCTGTTGGGCGGAATATATTGCAGCTATTACGAGTGGTATCACGACCTCCCGCACGTTTCCTCCTCCATGTTTGCTGACCAGACGGAGAACTGCGAGAGCTCCGACTGGTATCTCGGCACTTACTGGATCGTCGCCGGTTCGAATATCAACCAGACCCGCACCGCCGACGCACATTTCCTGTCCGAAGCAAAGTACCGGGGCTCGAAGATTGTGGTGATGTCGCCAAACTATTCGGACGTTGCTAAGTATGCCGATACATGGGTGCCGGTGGTACCGGGCAGCGATGGTGCCTTCCTCATGGCCTGCATCCACGTCATCCTGAAAGAGTTCTATGTTGACAGGCAGACGCCTTATTTCACCGACTACGTAAAACAGTACACCAATTTGCCCTTCCTCGTGGTGCTGGACGCGGACGGCGATAAGTATCAAATGGGACGGTTCCTGCGGGCGTCCGATATCGCAGACTACGCTGACGAGGAAAACGCGGACTGGAAACTCATCATGACCGATGGCGAGGGGAAACTGCACGTTCCCACCGGCTCGATCGGATTCAGGTGGGAGGAGCAACCGACGGGCAACTGGAACCTGCAACTGAAAAACGCGGTTACCAAGGAAGACTTCGACCCCCTGCTGACGCTCCTCGCGACCGGTGATCAGAAGGCAATGGTCTCATTCAGCGACTTTACGGATACCTTCAGCATTCAAATCGGCAAGACAGCAGGGAGAGGACAGAAAGCAAAGGAACTGCTGCGTGAAGTGCCGGCCACGAGAATAAAGACCAGGGATGGCAAGGAATTTCTGGTGACGACCGCCTTCGATCTCATGATGGCGCAGGCGGGCGTGTCGAGGGGCCTGAGCGGCGACTATCCCCGGGACTACGACGACCCGAAGCCGTATACGCCGGCGTGGCAGGAATCGCAGACGGGCGTGGGCAGGGACCTCGCTATCCAGATAGGCAGGGAGTTCGCCGACAACGCCGAAAAGACAAGAGGCAAATCACTGTTCATCACAGGTCCGGGGCTGCAGCACTTCTATCATGGCGCTTCCATCTATTACCGCAACGAGGCAGTGATGCTGGCGCTTTGTGGCTGTAATGGCGTGAACGGCGGCAATTTCAACCACTATGTCGGCACCCAGCACACTCGATTGAATGCCGCATTCGTCAATCTGAGTGGCTGCCTCGACTGGCAAAGACCGCCACGACTGATGAACTCCACATCCTTGTGGTACTTCCATACGGGTCAGTGGAGATACGACAGCATGTCGCTTGACACTCAGTGGGCGACGGGCGCCAGAAAGCTTCCCGCTTTCAACCACGCGGCCGATATGAATTCCCTTGCCGTCCGACTCGGTTGGCTGCCGTTCTTCCCGCAGGTCGACAAGAAGAATCCGCTGGAGCTTTACCAGGAAGCCATCGAAGCGGGCTGCAAATCCGACGACGAAGTAAGAGATTGGGTCGTGCAGCAGTTCAGGGAAGGCAATTTGAACTTTGCCATCAATGACGTCGATGCTCCCGAGAACCACCTGAAGATGGTCACGGTGTACCGTGGCAATCTCATCGGCACCAGCATGCGAGGGCACGAGCTGGCGCTCAAGCACTGGCTCGGTACTCACAACAACGTGATGTGGGATGAAGAGCCGGCGAAGGGCCTGGTCAATGAAATCAAGTGGCATGACGAATCGATCACGGGCAAGCTGGATCTACTGGTAAATCTCAACATAAGAATGGACTCCACGGCCAATTACGCCGACGTGGTCCTGCCGGCCGCCTTCTGGTATGAAAAATACGATGTCACCTTCGGCGACATGCACACATTCGTGCATCCATTGACGCCTGCAACGCAGCCGCCGTGGGAAGCCAAGCACGACTGGGAAGCATTCAAGATCGTCGCCAGGAAATTTTCACAACTGGCACAGAAGCACTTCCCGCAACCTGTCAAGGATATCGTTTTCAATGCCACGTGGATGGACAGCCCCGGCCAGCTCGCCCAGCCCCTGGGGGAGATAAGAGACTGGCGAAACGGCGACACGGAGCCGGTTGCGGGCAAGACGTTCCCGAGTGTCTCCATCGTCGAAAGAGATTACACCAAGGTATACGACAAGCTCGTATCGCTTGGCCCACTCGTCAGCCAGCCCAAGGGATACGGCGCCAAAGGGCAGTACACGGACCTGACGCCCATCGTCGAGGAAGAGCTGAAGAACAACGACGTCCTGGATGTCAGAGACGGGCGCGTGTACTTCGAAAAGCCGGATCAGGCGTGCGAACTCATACTGCAGATTTCTCCGGAACTCAACGGCCGGTTGTCGTGGCTGTTCTTCAAGGAAATGGAAAAGAAGGTAGGACTTCCACTTGCCGACATGGTCGAAGTCGTCAAAGGCAGGAAGGTTCACTACAAGGACATCATTTCACAGCCGAGGAGAATCCATACCACGCCGCAGTGGAGCGCCGTGCTGCTCGACAAGGACGGCAAGCAGAGAACCTTCGGCCCGTGGACGATGAACGTGGAGCGGCTCAAGCCGTGGCACACGCTTTCGGGCCGGCAGGAAATCTACTACGACCACCAGGGCATCAGGGAGCTGGGCGAGGCGTTACCGACCAACAAGCCGCCGCTGGATATGGTGGCGGTCGGCGATATCAACCTGGACAAGGCTGGTCCCAAGTCCAAGGTATTTCGCTTCATAACGCCGCATGGCAAGTGGCAGATACACAGCTCGTTCAGGGACCATTGGCCGATGATGCACATGTCGCGCGGGGGGCCCACGGTCTGGATCAATCCCGATGATGCAAACGAGATTGAGGTGGCAGACAACGACTGGGTGGAAATGTTCTGTGAAAACGGGATTGAAGTGGTTCGGGCAGTGGTGAGCCACCAGGTGCCGAGAAACATGGCCATCACCTACCACCAGGTGGAGCGGCACGTCAACGTTCCATTCTCGCCGCTTGCCAAGAAACACCAGCGCTCGGGATTGCGCGGCGGCAACAACAACGCGACTACCAGGATCCTGATGAATCCGCACACGATGATCGGCGGATATGCCCAGTTTTCGTATTACATCAATTTCTGGGGTACCAGTCCGTCCGAGCGTGATCACGGCGTCATCATCCGCAAGATGCCTCTTGGCGCCGAGAACAGGCCGATTTATCAGGAAAGTGAATTAAATAAGCTACCAGCAGCATGAATCCAAGACTATGAAAGTAAAAGCACAGTTAAGCATGTCCTTCAACCTGGAAAAGTGTATCGGGTGTAATACCTGCACGGTTGCCTGCAAGAATGTGTGGACCAACCGCGAAGGTGCCGAATACATGTGGTGGAACAATGTGGAAACCAAACCGGGTATCGGCTATCCGAAGCAATGGGAAAAGCAGGACTTGTGGAAAGGCGGTTGGGTGAAGGACGGCAACAAGCTGAAACTTCGCTATGGCAGCAAGCCGTACATGCTGTCCAATCTCTTTTTCAATCCTCACATGCCGGAGATGGCGGATTATTACGGCACAGGCGACGTATATACATTCACCTACGACGACCTTCACTCTTCCAAGCAAACCAAACAGCAACCGGTCGGCAGACCCAAATCGATGGTCACCGAAAAGGAAGATGTACCGATCAACTGGGGCGTGAACTGGGAAGATAACGCCGGCGGCGCTCACGTTACCGGCAGGCACGATGTGAATTTCGCCGAGATGAGCGAAGAGGAAATGGAAGCGACCCTGAAGTTCAGAGACGTCTTCTATTTCTATCTGCCGCGGATCTGCAATCACTGCCTGAATCCCGGCTGCGTAGGCGCCTGCCCGTCAGGTGCCGCGTACAAGAGAGAAGAAGATGGCATCGTTCTCATTGATCAGGACAGGTGCCGCAACTGGCGCTATTGCATCTCTTCATGCCCGTACAAGAAGCCCTATTACAACTGGGCCAGCGGCAAGATGGAAAAATGTATTCTCTGCTATCCAAGAATCGAAGTGGGCCTGCCTCCCGTCTGTTTCCATTCCTGCGTGGGCAAGATCCGTGCGTTCGGTGTACTGCTCTATGATATGGACCGTGTGGAGGAGGTCGCGCTGGCGGATGAGCAGGATCTCGTGCAGGCGCAGAGGGACATCATTCTGGACCCCTTCGAACCCGTGGTGATCGAAGCCGCCAGGAAAGAAGGCATCGGCGACGACTGGATCGACGCCGCCCAGCGCTCGCCAGTTTACAAGCTGGCGAAGAAATGGGAGCTGGCGCTGCCGCTGCATCCCGAATTCAGGACGCTGCCCAACCTGTTTTACATTCCGCCCCTGGCACCGATCATTACCAGTGCCGGGAAGGACTCTCCTTCGGATACCGATGTCTTCGATATGGAGAAGCCGTCGAATGGCCCGCTTCTCGGGCTGGACGAGTTGCACAAGTTCCGCGTCCCCATGAAGTACCTGGCGAGCATGTTTGGCGCCGGCAATGTGGAAGTCGTCAAGAAATCGCTCTTGCGGCAACTTGCGGTGCGGCACTACCAGAGGAGCATAAGGGTGGATAAGAAGCCGAACGTGGCAGTGCTCGACGAAGTCGGCTTGAGCGAAGCTGATGCAAAGGGAATCGTTCGCGGGGTATCCCTGTCCTTCTTCAACGAACGCTTCGTTGTTCCCACGACAAAACGCGAAGATGCGGACATCAGCCCGTATACCGAGCGCGGCATGGCCGGCTTTGAACAGATGACGCCCTGGGCGCCGATGAAGCGAAGAAAAAGCTATCACAAGGCGTATCACACGGGCAGAAAAGACTATGAGTAACAGGCGCCCGGAGAAAATTTTTGAAGACGTTTATGCGCTCATGGCGGAGCTGTGGTGCCACCCGTCCGATGCGCCGGACGGCAATGCCAGGGATCATGCCGGGGAAATCGTCAAGCGCCTCGATAGCGTCGATAAAGAGAGCGCGAAATTGCTTTCGGCATTCCTCAGCGAGAGCGCGATCGCCGAGGAGGACTACGTCGATCTGTTCGAACTGGATCCTCAGTGCGCATTGTATCTTGGAAGCCACAGCTACGACGAACCCATGACCTGCGCAGGTTCCGCCGTTTCGGACAGGAACGAATACATGATAGAGCTGACCGGCATCTACAAACATTTCGGGCAGATGCCGAACGGCAAGGAATTGCCGGATTTCCTGCCGCTGATGACGGAGTTCCTCTCCCTGACTGCCGGGTCAAAGGACGATCCCGTGAGAGAAAAGTTTATCAAGGATTATTTCTTACCGTATTTGCCTCCGATGCGTTCACGGCTGAACGAGTTGCGAACACCGTATGTTTATCTTCTCGACGCATTGGAGAAAGTCATGATCTCGGATTCGAAAACCGAACCGTTGCCGGATCAACGAGAACGAGAGGTGCGAGCCAATGTGGGATAATTTCTTTTTCATCGGGCTGGCTTACATTGCAGCGATCCTGTTTTTTGGCGGCATCATTTACAGGGGCTTTGGTGGCGTCATGGGACGGTACCGGGGCAAGTGGGATCTGAGCGTCCGCGGGGATTACCTGTGGACGACCCGATCCACCGGGTTCTTCGGCCGCGCCTCTATCGGCCCGGCATCTTTAAGCCTGCACTGGGGCATTATCATCCTGTTTGTTGCACATGTAGCGGGCCTGATCGGAGGTGCATATAACCTCGCATCCTGGGTTGATTTCTTCAGATGGGCGGGGCTCGGCGGCGGGATTCTTTTTCTCTACGGAATCGTATGGGCGCTCCTTCGCAGAATCACCTTCGCACGGGTCAGGGCCATGAGCACGCCCGATGACTACGTCATCCTCTTGTTCCTGATTATTATCAGTGGTCTCGGGCTCTACCAATCTGCCGTAGAAATGGTCTTTGGAGTTTCCTATTCGGTGGGACCATGGCTTGGGAGCATCATCAAGTTGCAGCCCGATGTGTCGATGATTGCAAGTGCACCGCTTGTCAATAAGCTGCACATCATTTTTGCGCTCCTATTCTTTGCTTATCTTCCCTTTACCAAGCTGGTGCATATCTTCAGTTATCCGTTCGGATTCATTACCAGGCCTTTCATATCAATGA
>JBFHXJ010000019.1:0-47611 GCA_041598995.1 Woeseiaceae bacterium
AGCAATCCGCGCTGATACCGTTCTTCGGCGTGCCGGCCATGACCAATATCGCCACGACGACGATTGCGAAGCTCGGGCGGGCCAAGGCGGTTCCGTTCTGGCCGAGACGACTTCCGGAATGCGGCTACGAGATCCGTATCGAGCCGCCGATCGAGGGATTACCGAGTGACGATCCCGAGAACGACACCAGAAAATACGTTGCTCTGCTCGAGGCCCAGATACGCCGCTGCCAGGAGCAATACTACTGGGTGCATCGGAAATTCAAGAATCGGCCGGCCACGCTGCCGGATGTTTATGCAGACCTCGACGCGCTGAAATAACCGTCGAGCAGCTGATTCCAGTCCGCTTCGGAGTAATGAAAACTCGATTCTGCCTGGCTGATCTTGCGCAAAGAACGATGCAGGCGGGCGAGATTCATTTGTTGCCACGGTCCGGGCTGCATGATTCTCCCGCGATCAAAGTCCAGCAGAAACACTTTGTCGTCCTTGCCAATTTGCAGGTTGTAAGCATTCAAATCCGCGTGATTGACGCCTGCCGCATGAAAACGGTGCAATTCACGCCCGAGTCTTTGCCAAAATTCCGCGTTACCCGGCGCCTCGGCGAGGTGTTCCGCCAATGAACGTATGCCCGGCAGTCGTATGGTCAGAAGATCGGCCGTATAGAATGGCCCGGTGCGGCAGTAGCGGGCAGCCGCCGGACGCGGCACCGGCAGGCCCAGGTCGATCAGTTTGGCCAGAAGATACCATTCGGCGAAGGAGCGCGTACGGGATTCGCCGAGCCAGAGATACGAATCGCGAATCAGGCGTCCGGGCAAGCCGCCACGAATGTAATGCCGCAACACGAATTCGTGCTTCCCGTCGCTGACGATCAAGGTCTTGCCGCGACCGGCCGAGCGCAGGGTACCCTGTACCGGAAACACCAACGGCCAACCGTTTGCGTGAAACGCGCGTTCGGAAATCTGGTTGATGATTGCGGTATCGTATACGATTGCGCCGTTTCTGGTCTTCTCGACAGTGTCGCTCAAGTTTTGAGATTTCCTCTCGCCAAATTCTAGAAAATTATCCCGGAAGAATGTTCGAGCAAACGCCACCGGAAAATATCTGCGTTGTCCGTCTATCTTCGATTGGCGATACCTGCCATGCGCTTGCCGTTGTCCGCGCAATTCAGGACACCTGGCCGGAAACCGGAATCACGTGGATTATCGGCAAGACTGAAGCCGGGCTGATGGCGGATATCCCGGACATCGAGTTTATCATTTTCGATAAATTCAAAGGCTTTCGCGCCTATGCGGATGTCAGCGCGCAACTCAAAGATCGTAAATTCGAAATCGCGCTTTGCATGCACGCTTCAATGCGGGCCAATCTCGTCTGCCGGCTGATCTCAACGCCGACAAGACTCGGCTTCGATTTTGCGAGAGCGCGGGATTGTCAATGGCTGTTCACGAATCGGCGCATCGAGGCTGCTCCGCGCGAACACGCGCTCGAAGCGATGATGGGTTTCGCGAGGCACATTGGCATTCCAAAACGCAAGTTGCGCTGGGACGTGCCCCTGTCGGCCTCGCACCGGGAATTCGCTGCCGGGTTCCAGCGCTCAGGACGCCCGATACTGGTGATCAGTCCCTGCAGCAGTCTGCGCGCGCGAAATTTTCGCAACTGGAGCGCCGAAAACTACGCAGCCGCCGCGAATCATGCCCGCAACAAGTTCAATTGCGCGGTGATCCTCACGGGGGGCAATTCCGACCTCGAACACGAGTACGGCCGCACGATCAGCAAACTGTGCGACGGACACATCGAAAACCTGATCGGCAAGACCAGCTTGAAAGAGCTCTTTGCCCTATTGAGCGTCGCCGACGTCCTGATCTGCCCCGATTCGGGTCCGGCCCACTTGGCCACGGCCGCCGGCACGCCGGTCATCGGCCTCTACGCCAGCTCGAATCCCGCGCGCACCGGGCCGTATCTGAGCCGGGACCTCTGCGTCAACGTCTATCCGGAAGCGGCACAACGCTTTCTCGGTAAGTCGGTGGATGAGCTGCGCTGGGGCCAGCGGGTCCGCGATCCGCGGGCGATGGGCCTCATCCGCCTCGCCGCGGTGAATGAGCGCATCGATCGGCTGTTCTCCGTCAAAAATGCCGAATAGAGAAATTGTCGACTTTTCGCGGCCCGTTAGGCGATTTTAGATGGTTTTCTTGTAAGATATCCGATTTTTCCGGTTCGGTGGAACGCCCGGGGCCAGTCGATCCAGCGCGAATCCGCACGGCACAGCCGCCCGGCATAGACTGAAATCGGGAGTTTCTCGATAATTACGGTAATTTAACGGTAAATAAGCCCAAATTAGAGGATTTTAGTGAGAGAATTTTTTCGAAAAAAATAATGATCGAAGCGACCAAAAACAGAAGAAAACGACAACTTTGCCGGAGTTAGTCGATTTTTGACGCAGATAGGTGATTTTTAGGGGCAGACTCTGGTTTTTTAACGGTCTGGTCCGCGCGGTCCTCGAGGACATACTGCGCGCCGCAATACGGACATTTTGCCTCGCCGGTTTCCTCGATCGGCAGATAGACCTTGGGATGCGAGTTCCACAGGAACATGCCGGGCATCGGGCAGGACAGCGGAATGTCGTCGCGACGCACGCCGTAACGGTGCTGCGCGTTGGCTGCGATCAATTGTTCGTCGACTCGTCCTGCTCGCTCCGCCATGGTTTGGTCGTCCAGCTGCTGAATCTGGCGGGATTATAGGCCAGACGACCGACGCTCGCGAAGCGCCGGCTGCGCCGCGTCGCTAGCCGAGCTCCCGCTGCCAGATGCCGGCGACGAACTTTCGCGCTTCGCCGAATTCGTCGTTCGCCACCAGCGGCGGTCTTTCATCCAGGGCGAGGCGATGCAGGCGCAGGCGATAGGCCTTGTAGATATCCTGCAATCGCACCACCTCGACCTCGTCGAGGCAGCCGGCCGCGCCCAGTGTCCCGAGCTGCCGGATATTGTCCGGATAGTGGATGACGGCCGGATGAGATTCGGCGTTTTTCAGCACCAGATACTGCACCAGAAACTCTATGTCGCTGATGCCGCCACCGCCCTGTTTCAGGTCGAATTCGCGCTCGTCGCTCTTGTCGAGTTCCTTGCGCATCCTCGCGCGCATCGACTTGACGTCTTCCTGCAACTTGTCGCGTCGCACCCTGTATCGCAGCGTTTCGGATCGAATCCTTTCGAACTCGCGGGCGATCATCGCACTGCCGGCGACCGGCCGGCTCCGCAGCAGCGCCTGGTGCTCCCAGGTCCACGCATTGTCCTCCTGATAGCGCTCGAAGCCCTCGACCGTGCTGACGAGCAGGCCGGAGCGGCCGCTAGGCCGCAACCGTGTATCGACCTCGTACAGCACCCCGGATGCCGTCTGTGTCGTCAGGAAATGGGTCAGGCGTCTGACGAGGCGAGTCATGAACATGCTGTTATCGAGGGGCTTGTCGCCATCGGTGTGCTGGTCCTGTCCGCTCGAATCGTGCAGGAACACGAGGTCCAGGTCGGAGCGATATGACAGTTCCATCCCGCCGAACTTGCCGTACGCGATGACGCCAAAGCCGGCCCGCCGTAATCCATTCGGTGTTCTGCAGGTCGGCACGCCATATTGTCCCACGAGGTCTGACCAGGCGATGTCGAGGGCGCAGGAGAGGACGATTTCGGCAAGCTCAGTGAGCCTGTCACTGACTTTCATGATCGGCAGGTTGCCGCTGTGATCGGCAACGGCGATGCGAAACAGGCTGGCGCGCTGGAACTGGCCGAGCATTTCGATCCGGCGCTCGCTGTCGGCGTCAGCCAGATTCCTGAGGCGCTGCTCGAGGTCCTCGCGCAGTGTGGCGGCCGAAATCGGCGCCGACTGCAGGCGCGTATCGAGCAGTTCGTCCAGCAGTATCGGATATCGCGCGATTTCCTGCGCCAGGTAGGTGCTTCTTTCGCATAAGCCAACCATTCGCCCCAGTACGGCGGGATTCTCGATCAGCAATGACACGTAGGCGCTGCGCCTGAGTATCTGGCCGACGATTCGCAACACGCGCTCGAGCACCGGATCGGGATTGCGCTTGTCCTGCAATTGCAGCAACAGGCGTGGCATGAAGCGGCTGAGGCGCCGCTCCGCCGTCTTGTCCATCTTTTGCTTATTCGACGTCGCCGCGAAGTCCGTGATCGTCGCCGCCAGCTTTTCGGCTTCAAGGAATTCGTTCTCGTTGAGAACTACCTGCCATTGTTCGACGGAGGCGTTGCCTTCCCACAGGTTTGCAAACTGGCGCAGGAGAGCGGACTGTGTCGACGTCTCCTCCGCGCTGAACAGCAACTCGTCGAAGTGCCTGCTGACACCTTGCCGGTGCACGTCGAGGCGCCCCGTCAGCGCCTGCCAGCTTTCCTGATTGAGCGCCAGCACGAGGCGCTCCCGATCGGCGGCGTCTTTCGGCAGATCATGCGTCTGACGGTCATGAATGGCCTGCATAGCGTTCTCCAGCCCGCGCAGGAACTCATAGGCTTCCAGAAGCTCCCTGACCGTCGATGACGCGAGCCCCTTCTCGGTAGCCAGCGCGGGCAAGACTTTGCGTAATTCGGGCGTTCGCAGTATCGCGTCGCCGCCGCCGCGGACGAGCTGCAGCGACTGTGCGATGAATTCGATTTCGCGTATGCCGCCGGGTCCGAGCTTTATATTGGATGCGAGCTCGCGTTTTTTTACCTCGTCAGCGATCAGCGCTTTCATGTCCCGCAACGATTCGAACACGCCGTAGTCGAGATACCGCCGATACACGAACGGCTCGATAATGTCTTCCATCAGCTCCCGGATGGTTACTGCGTCGTTCGTCGGGGTAACTACGCGTGCCTTGATATAAGCATAGCGCTCCCAACCGCGGCCATGTTGTAACAGGTAGGATTCAAGAGAAGCGAAGCTCGTGACCGGCGGGCCGGATTCACCGAACGGGCGTAGACGCGTATCGACGCGGTAGACGAAACCGTCGGCGGTGACTTCGTCGAGCAGCGCTACGATCTGATGGGTTTGCCGGGTGAAGTACTCATGCGCACTCAATCTTCGTGGTCCGTCCGATTCGCCATCTTCCCGGAAAAGGAACACGAGGTCGACATCCGAGGAGAAATTCAGCTCGCATCCACCCAGCTTTCCCATCGCGAGCACGACCAGCGGAATGCGATTTGCGTCCCGATTTCTGGCCTGCCCGAAGCGGACCTCGAGTTGCCGTTCGGAATACGCGGTCGCAGCTTGTATCAGGCTGTCCGCAAGCCGGGACAAGGACGCCAGTGCGTCACCGAGATCTGAAGAACCATCGATCGTGCGCCACAGGATATGCACGAGACAGCGATTGCGGGTCCGGCGCAGACGTGATTTGAATGCCTCGATGTCTGCGTCAGCCGCCCTATTGTCCGTCGCGCAAGGCCGTAGCGGATTCGCGCGTGGCGGCCTGGTAAAAAGCCTTTCAGCCAGCGCCGACTGAAACCACGTCCAGTCACGTAACAGTACCCTGCCGGCGAAATCGCTCGTTGCGACGAGGCGCAACAGCACGTCGCGCTCGTCTGCGTTTCCCGGCAATCTGCCACCTTGCTCAGCGAGACGATCTGTCCATTTGGCGACCGCCTCACGCAGTTCCAGCGGTAATTTCTCAATCGTATTGTTGCCGTCGCCAGCCATCAGGCCAAGGTTACCTCAGCTGGCGGCAGAAGGAATCGCGGCTAAAGCCGCTCCCACGAAAGCCGCTCCCACGAAAGCCGCAAACGGGCTGATGTTACGAGGCGGTGCGACTCTGTGCGAGATCGGCGAGGTTCACGAGCACTTCGTCGAGGGCAACCGGTTTGCCTATCGCAAAGCCTTGCGCGCAATCGACGCCGAGCCTGGTGACGAGGTCGCGTGCTGCGGCGGTTTCCACGTATTCCGCAACGGTTTCAAGCTCCATCACCTTGGCTACCTGAGTAATTGCAGCAACCATGGATTCGGATATGCGGTTCTCCGTGATGTCCCGGATGAAGCTACCATCGATTTTTAGCGTGTCGACTTTGAAATTCTTGAGATAAGCGAAAGAGCTCAGGCCGGCGCCGAAATCGTCAAGGGAGAATTTGCAGCCTTTCTTTCTGAGCGTGTCGATGAACGCCTGTGCCTTTCTTAGATTCGAGACGGCCGCCGACTCCGTGACTTCAAAGCACAACGACGGCCATGGAACGCTACTCGAATCCATTTCCTCCTCGATGAACTTGAGTATCTCGTCGTCGCCGAGAGATTGGCCCGACAGATTAATCGAGAAAATCGCTTGCTTTTCCTCGAGGTAATCTGCGTGTTCAGACAACCGTGCAAGCGTGTTTGACACGACCCATCGGTCAATCTGTGGCATCAACTGGTAACGCTCAGCCGCGGAAAATAACGCTTTCGAAGCAACCGGGTTGCCGACGGTGTCATTCATCCGCAGCAAAATCTCGAACCGTAGTTTTTCATCCCGTCCTGACAAAGACACGATCGGCTGCGCCAGTATGTCGAAATCGTCCGCATCGAGCGCCTGCTGAATCTGCGAGACCATGTGCATGTCGTCATAGCGGCGTATGACGCTTTGATTGTCCACTTCGTAGATCTCGACGCGATCCCTGCCATGATCTTTGGCCGCATCACATGCCAACCTTGCGGCTGTCAATGCATTTGCTTCTTCCGAGATCGATGAGTATTCCGCGATCCCGACGCTGACGGTCACCTGCAGTGATTTATCTCCTTGTAGGTACCCCAGTTCATCACTGCATCTGCGGACCTTTTCTGCCAGTTTGATTGCCTGTTGAGTCGTACTGTGAGACATGAGAATGACGAAATCATCCTCGGTCAGCCGGGTCGCAACCGCGTTCTTGGGCAACACCCGCTCCAGCAACTGCGCAAATCGAATAATGACTTCATCGCCCGCCTTCTGACCAAATGTGTCATTAACCAGTTGCAGATTATCGAGGTCGAAATAAATGATCTGGTGAGCATCGTCGGTATCTGCAAGGGCTATGCTCGATTCATGCAGTTGTGCCTCGAATCCCGCGCGATTCATCAAGCCTGTCGTGGCGTCAAACGATTGCTCAATGACGTACTGCACCTTGCGTGCAATGTGCGACATGAATCGAATATGTGACTGATCAAATAGCTTCGAGTTGACCCTGCCCATTTGCGCGAGCATTCCCTCGACGTTTCCGGTACTGTCGAAAATCGGACAGAGCAGCACCTGGAAACCGCGCTCGGTCGGTTTATCCGATCCTTCTATGGCCGGAATCTCGAAAATTACCGGAATCCGTTGCCCTTCGAGTTCCGGAAGCAATTTATCGATCAGGTATTTGTCGAGCGATTTTCGATTGACGTTTTTCCAGCTCGAGTGCGTGGCGCTGATTCTGATTCGCTTGGACGGCAGCAGCAGGATGCTGTAGGCGATATTGAGAAACTTTCCGCTCTGGCCGATGAGCTGCGCCAGGCTCGCGTGGCTTCGGGACGTGCCGTGAATCTTTTCGTCGACCTGATAAACGAAGGCCAGTTCCTTGTCGAATGCACCTGCCTTCAGCTCGGCCAGCTTCAATTCGTTCTGCAGGCGAAATGTTTCCCCTATGACCTGCATGGCGGGCAACAACATATTCTGCAGTGTGGCCGGGTCGAATGAAGCGGACATGCCGGCGTTTCTCGAGAATACCGTGACGAGGATGCCGAGACTCTCCTCCGGACCACCAAATACCGGTAATACCAGCAGGGTTCTCCCCGATGGCAGCGTGCGACGCAACATGGTCGACTGGGAATCCTTGCCGTTGAGAATTCCATCCGAAAGATCAGCGACGAAATTGTTGATCTCGAAGTCGTCCGCCCCGTTGCTGCTCCAGACGCGGTTTCTCGAAGGATCGTAGAAACAAAAGAACTGGGCGCGCGGAACCAGAGACTGCAGCAACCCCTTGGCGGTGCTGATGTTCTTGCGTGTAAGGAAATCGTCTGATTCCGTGACCATGGCTGTCCCCGACCATCGCCTGAAACGGCCTGGTCGCAGTCAGGACAATGCCATGCAGCCGGATAATTAGCTGTGACGGACGTCTCAGCCGATTGCGGGCATTTTAGCAATTTTACTTTTTAATTCAGATATTTGTTGTCGTCAGGCCGCCAGTGACGCCAGCCATTCGTCGTCCGAGCCTTCGTTGATGCCTTCAAAGAGCGGTGTGCTCAGGTAGCGCTCACCGGTGTCCGGCAACATCGCCAGGATGACCGCGCCCCGATCGGCTTTCGCCGCGGCTTCGAATGCAGCGGCCAGGGTAGCGCCCGATGAGATACCGACAAAGATGCCTTCCTCGGCCGCGAGTTGCCTCGAGACCTCAATCGCCCGTTCGTCCGTTACCGGAATGAGTTCATCGAATACCTCACGATTCAGCACGTCCGGAATGAAATCGGGTGTCCAGCCCTGGATCTTGTGGGGATTCCAAGCATCACCCGCCAGGAGTGACGCACCGGCCGGTTCGGTCGCCACGATCGTCACGTCCGGCCGGGCAAGCTTGATGACCTCGCCCGCCCCCGTCATCGTGCCACCCGTGCCGTAACCGGTGACCCAGTAATCGAGGCGCCGACCGGCAAAGTCCAGGAGGATCTCGGGTCCCGTCGTATTACGGTGATACTCCGGATTGGCCGGATTTTCGAACTGTCGCGCCAGAAACCAGCCATGCTGCTCGGCGAGCTCCTCGGCCTTCTTGACCATGCCGCTGCCGCGTTCCGCGGCCGGCGTGAGAATGACCTTGGCGCCCAGCGCACGCATGATCTTGCGCCGCTCCACGGAAAAGGAATCGGCCATGGTCGCGACGAATCCGTAGCCCTTTGCGGCACAGACCATCGCCAGCGCAATGCCGGTATTTCCCGACGTCGCTTCGACCACCGTATCCCCCGGTTTGAGTAAACCGCGTCGCTCCGCGTCATTCACGATCGCGAATGCAAGTCTATCCTTGACCGATGCAAGCGGATTAAACGATTCAATCTTGACGTACATCTCAATTCCTTCCGGCGCGATTCGATTCAGCCGGACTATAGGGGTGTTGCCAATCGTGTCGACAATGCTGTCGTAAATCATGACCAATCCTTTTTCTCAATGCGATTATCGCTGCTTGTTTTCCATCCCGGACAAAGTAGGCGCGTTGCAATGAATACTTCCTGCGTCAGAATTGTAATTTGCGTCGCTACAGAAACGGACGCCGGACTATTAGTTTCGGTTGTTATATTCAAACGTTATATGCGGTATTGCTGTAACGCAAGTCCGGCGGACAAGGCTACATGAAGACAGGATCGCATCAAAAAGTCCGGATTGATTGCAACGTTTGGGAGCTTCGTTTGTCTACGGTAGAAGCCGGCAATACCTGACGTGACTGCCTGCATGAAACTACAACAACTAAAGTACTTGCTTGCGATTGTTGATAACGGTCTTAACATTACGGCCGCTGCTGATCGTCTGTATACGTCTCAACCCGGTGTCAGCAAACAACTCAAGTTGCTGGAAGAGGAACTGGGTCTGCAGCTGTTTACGCGCAAAGGGAAAAGCCTCGACAGTCTAACCCGCGCCGGTGAACAGGTCGTTGTAAGAGCGCGCAAGATCATGGATGAAGTCGAACAGATCCGGCGACTCGCCGTGAATTATTATCAGGAGCAGGAAGGTACCTTGACCATCGCAGCGACGAATACCCAGGCACGATACGTGCTCCCGGGAATCGTTCGCAAGCTTCGTCAACAATATCCGAAGGTCAATCTCAATCTGCACCAGGGAACGACCGATCAGGTTGCCGACATGATTTCGAAAAACGAAATCGATTTTGCGATCGCGACCGGAGCGGAGGATCTGTTTGAAGATCTTCTCAGGATACCGGGGTACCACTGGGATCGGATCATTCTTGTGCCAAAGGACCATGAACTGACGAAAATCGACAGGCCGCTGACGCTCGAAGACATCGCGGCCTATCCATTGGTGAGTTACGTTTTCCGTTTCGGTAACGAAGCATCACTGCAGCGCATTTTTGCAAAGCAGGGGCTCGAGGCGAATATCGTATTCACGGCACGAGATGCTGATGTCATCAAGACCTACGTTAACATGGGCCTGGGAGTAGGTATTATCGCAAGCATGGCATTCCAACCGGACGATCACAAAAGGCTAGCGCCGATCAAAGTGGATGGCCTGTTTCCACGCAGCACAACCTGGATTGGTTATCGACCGAATATCGTCATGCGCTGTTATATGGTCGAATTCGTCAGGCTCTTTGCCCCACATATCGACGCAGACAAAATGGACAAGATCATTCGCGCCATGACACAGGATGAACTGGATGAGCTTTTTCTAAACGTCGAGTTGCCGCTCAGAAACGGTACTTGTGCGTGCCTTTCTGCAGCCGCCTAATCCTGCCCGAATTCTGCACTAATAGATACGCATGCCGCCGTGGCGCCTTCGACTTTGGCGGTCAACCCACCATAGTCCGAACAGGAATCCTCCGAGCGCGCAGACGAACATGGCTCCAGCGACCCACTTGTAAGGCAAACTGTATTTAAACTGTGAATAACGATCGACATAATCTTCGTTCTCTGCGGTCAGTTCCGCGACGCGTATCGAACTGGCTTCCAGCGCAGCATCCTTTTGAACAATTTCTCGTTTCAACGAATCGATGGTCGCGCCCGGCGCTGCAAATGCAGCCTTGGTACTCTCGAGCTCCCTTTGCAGCTTTTCATACTCGATCTGTGTTTCGGCAACGATGAGTTTGGCCGGTTTTTCGAATACCAGGTACGCCGCTTTCACATATCCCTCGACGCCATCCGGCAAACGGACGTTCGCATAGTTTCGATTGCGTGACACGATTTCGAGTTCCTGTCCCGACTCGAGTGTGCGAAATGCCCGGTCGCTGGTATCGGGCGCCCCGTGTAATCCGAGTCGCAGATTGTCGGTAACGTAGGCAGTCTCTGCCATCACGACTACAGGCAAGACAGCAATCAGCAAAAATGCACGGTGCATTCCCGGCCCTCCCAGGCTTCTTCAGCGGCCGGGCCGGAGTTTACTACAGATATCCAAAACGAAAGATCTGGACCTGTCGCCGAATGCCGACGGTTCGTTCGCTATTTCTCGTAAAGCCAGCGCAGCAATGCTTCCTGTACTTCTTCGCCGGGTCCGCGGTGTATGTCGGTATGATTGTGTAGCGTCACGACGATGTAGCGATTGCCGGACCGCGCCTGGAAATATCCCGCGATGGAACTGACGTGGTCGAGCGAACCCGTTTTCATGTGCGCCATTCCAGTCAGCACTCCCTTTCGGAACCGTCGCGACAAAGTGCCGTCGACGCCGGAAAGCGAAAGAGATGACAGGTACTCAGGCATATAAGGACTGCGATACGCATAACGTAGCAAGTCTGCGAGATGTCGTGCTGTCATTCTCGAGTCACGCGACAGGCCGGCACCGTTATCCAGCCTGAGTTCCGCGAAATCCAGACCATTGTCAGCGAGCCACTGCCGCACGACCTTACGGCCGGATGCTTCGGTACCGGGCGGCCCGAATATTTCGGCGCCGAGCGTGTACAAAAGCTGTCGCGCCATGACGTTGTTACTGTGCTTGTTGACCTTGGTAATGATTTCCGACAACGGCAGCGATTCGAAGGAAACGATCGGCTCGATGTCCTCGGGGGCTGGCGCATTGCGCCACTCACCCGTGATTCGGCCGCCTGATTCGTGCCACAGGGATTTGAAAAGGCCGTATGTGAACTCGTTATGGCTCAACGTCGTGCGGTCCATCGCGTAGATTTTGCAGCCGCTCGGAAATCGGCCGCTGAACGTAACGCGACTGATATCCTCATTAGGCGTTATCGTGATGCCCCGCTGATAGCCACGACAGGACCTGTTCGCCAGCGTTAGCTGATTGACGATCAGGAGATTGTCGAGTGCGGGATCGAGTTGCACATTGACTCTTGACGCGCCGTCGTCTGGTGCAAAATAGAATCTAACGACCTTGAAATTCGTCAGCATCGCATTCGGCGCGACGTTGTAAGCGCGAAGCGGTTCACGGTCGAACGCTGAGGGATCATATTCTCCGACATCGAAATAACTGTCATCGATCAGCAGATCGCCGTCGATCGTCGTGATACCGGCCTGGCGAATCCGGCGCAACAGCTGCCAGAACCGTTCGGTCACCATGTAAGGATCGCCATAGCCCTTTAATAGCAGATCGCCCTTGAGAACGCCGTCACTCGTATCACCTATCGGATACACATCGGTTTTCCAGGTATAGGCAGCGCCGAGCACATCGAGCGCGACGAGGGTCGTCAGCATTTTCTCGACCGAGGCCGGATTTCGCGGCACGGCTTCGTTCCACGCCAGGGTCACCTCTTCCGTATCAATACGCTCGACGTAGGCGCTCAGCGTATGGTGCGGCACTCTTCTGTAATCGAGAGCGTTTCGTACAGATATTGGCAGCTCCTGCTGTGCCTCGAGTTCCTGACACATCGCGAACAGGAAAAGCCAAAGAAGCGTTTTGCTGATGCCGGACACCGATTCAACCCGTCTCTATCATGAGCGAATTCTTATACAAAGCGTTTGCAGATCTTACTGTGATCGAATCCGGGGTTTCCTGATTCCGAAAGATTTCAACCTGTCATAAAGCGTCGTCGGACGGACACCGAGCAGCTCAGCCGTACCGTCCTTTCCGGAGACCTTCCAACCTGTGACATTCAGAGCAGCGATTATATTTTGCTTCTGAAATTCCCGCATTTGCCTTTCCGTGAGCACTCGATCCGGCGCCACCTCCCACCGTCTGTCGGGGGCAGCTACCGGCTCGGATCCGCGGTCCGGCATCGACAATTCGAGGCGCAGCGTGTTTCCCGTCGACAGTATGACCGCGCGCTCGATCACGTTCTTCAGTTCGCGAACGTTTCCAGGCCAGTCATACGCTTTGATGCTCGCGGCATGATTCTTGGTGAGCTTCAATGGTGCCCGCCCGAAATCGCGACAGATGCTTTCCAGGAAGTGCTGCGCGAGCTGAATGACGTCCTCCCGCCGCTGCCGCAGCGGCGGTACCTCGATCGGAAAAACGCTCAGGCGATAGAACAGATCTTCGCGAAACTTACCCGCAACCATGAGCTCCTCGATGTTTCTGTTGGTCGCCGCAATAACACGCACATCGACGGATCGCGTCAAATCGTCTCCGACCCTTTCGAACTCGCTTTCCTGCAGGACGCGAAGCAGCTTGCCCTGCAGGTCCATCGGAATCTCGCCGACCTCATCCAGGAATATCGTGCCACCGTCAGCCAGCTGGAAGCGGCCGACGCGATCCCTCTGTGCGCCGGTAAATGCGCCCTTTACATGCCCGAAGAATTCGCTCTCGAAAAGCTCTTTCGGGATCGACGCGCAGTTGACCTTGACGAGCGCGGATCCGGATCTCTGGCTTTGCGCGTGGATAGCCCGCGCAACGAGCTCCTTGCCGACGCCCGACTCGCCCAGTATCAGCACGTTGGCCGGCGTCGCTGCCACGGCCTCGATGCGCGATAACATCTTTCGCAGCGCCGGGCTCTTGCCGACGATGCGACCGAAATTCATCGAAACGCTGACCTCTTCCCGCAGATAATCTCGTTCTCGCTCAATCTCTTCCTTGAGGCGCGCGTTCTCGGCCAGCGCCATACGCAGTTTGTGCTCAGCGCGCTTGCGTTGCGTCACGTCTTTCGAGGCAACGAGCATGCGATGGACGTCACCCGTGTCGTCGTGATCGAAGATCGCGGACATCACGAGATCGAGGACCTGTCCGTCCTTGGTCACCATCTGGCGTTCCTCGTTGCTGAATTCACCGCCGCCGGAAATTTCGTGCAGCCGTCCCTCCGCCAGCCGCTTGCGATCGGAGTCGCTGTAAAAATCCGTGATCAGGCGCCCGACGACCTCACCGCGCGTATAGCCCATCTTCTGCAACCAGTGGTCGGTGACGGCCACGATGCAGCCTTTTGCGTCGACGGTGTGCAGCATCGCAGGGGTGGCGCGATACAGCTGCCGATACTTCCAGTCGGCCCTCGCCTGATCCGAGATCTCGGTGTATATCGCAACGGTGCGCAGGTCAGCCCCTGCGGTGTCCTGTTCGACCAATGCGCTGGTCAGACAGTTGACGGTCTCGCCGCCCTTGGTCAGGAAATCGACGGGTTTCAGATCGAGCCGACCGGTTCGCCGCAACGTCGGCAACAGTTCCTTTTCGATGGTGTGACGAGATTCCGCGGTGACGAAATCGCGCGGACGCTTGCCGATCATTTCACCGCGCGTGTAGCCGAGGCGCTCGAGGAATGCGTCACTCACGTCGCTGAAGGCGCCGTCCTCGCCGATGGCGCTCGCCATGACCGGCGCCTTGCGAAACAGCCATCGATAGTGCCGGTCTTTGCCCATGCCGGCCGTTTATACGAAAAATCGTAAACGCAGTCACGGTATTTCGTAATTTACGAATTTTCGTAATACTTCAGGACGCCATAACTATCCGTTTTTAAATGCTTTTCGGTCCTGGCACGAGATCTGCACTGTGACAGGTACCAAGGATTGAAGAACGGCGATCTGCGCCGTCGAAAACACAGGAACCAAGGACATGCCGAGGAACAAGCAACGAAGCATCGCGACGATCGTCGCCGCAATGCTCTTCTGCGTGAGCGCCCATGCGAGCGATATCCGCGACGGCGACTCGAACGACAACGCCCTGACGGCGCAGGAATCTGCCGAAGTGAAACGGGATCTTGCGAGGATCGCGACTACCCTGGCGGCGCAAGACGCGATCGCGGGGGTCAATCGGGCGATGCGGCGGAATCTTGATCGCCGGCTGAATGACCAGCCAACGACGAGGACAACGGAGAAATCAGCAGACGGACGCTAGGATCATCTGCGGCGAGCGCCGGCAGCGCCATCCCCCGGACGTACCACGATCGCCGCCGATACCGGCTGCAGGGACAGCGCCGGTTTGACGGGCCAGGACGGCCCGGCGGCAATCCCCCTGCCGCTCCTCCAGGAAGCCGCGGAATCGCGGCTTCCCGCTTTTTTGCGCTACTCCGTGTCGCGGCTCCGATGATTCTCCGCGCGCTCGCCTCGGGCCCGCATGTTGCGGGCACTTATGTTTTCGCGGAGCCGCTGTAACCAGATTCTCGCCCAGGCAAACTCGAGCCCGAGGATGGCGAGGCCGACCGGGATCAGCACCAGCGCCGGGCCCGGCGTGACGATCATGACGACGCCGACAGCCAGAACGGACACACCGATGATCAAGATCACGATTCTCTTGGCCAGTTTGTAACTTGCTCTGATCGGGTTCATCGGCTGCGGACGGGTCCGGTGCACGGCGGACGACGGGGTCGTTCACACTTGTTTTTTGGGAGCCATAACGTAGCCTGTAATGATGTTTTGGACAACATCGCATTGCCTCGGCGTGATCATATTCATTGTCGCGGCCACGACTTCTGCGCCCGCGGCGGCCAGTGACAGCCTTGCCGTATCCGCGAATGCGCCGGCGGTGAGCGTCAAGCCGCGCAGTCCGGGACGCAGTTTCATGGAGCTGCCGACGCTGGCATTCGAATTCAAAATACGAGCCAATTGCGCGGGCGGCCGCCAGCCGAAGTCCGTGTTCCTGAACGTCGCCGACACACGCAGGTCACTGACGGCCGATCAGCTCGAAAGAGACGGGGCGACCGAACTCACTCTGGAAGTTCCGGCGGATCAGCTCGCTCCGATCGCCGTCGAAGGATTCTGCACCGTCACGAGCGGCGAAAGCGTAGAGGCCGTCGGCGATGCGCCGACGGTACTGAATGTCTTCTCGGCCCTGTCCGCGCAGGCGTCGTTGCTTTGCGAAGGCGCGAATGACCAGGCAATGACGTACGTCTCCCGGGGGCTCGATGTTTCGCTCGTCTGCGAACCGGCCGCGGAGGATATGGAATCCGCTTCGGAATAAGCGGCCGCGCCGGCAATGCCCGGCTATTCCGCCGTACTCGACAGGTGCCGGTTCAGGAATGCCAGCGTGCGCGCCCAGGCGCGCTCGGCAATCGCAGCGTTGTAGTTCGGGCCGGCGGGGTTCGCGAAAGCGTGCTTGGCGTCCGGGTAAATCTCGATCTCGAAATCCTTGCCGAGTACCTCGAGTGCCCGCTCGAAGCGTCGCACTGAGTCTGCCGGAATACCGCGATCGTCTGCGCCGAACAAGCCCAGGATCGGCACGTTCACCGGCGCCAGCCGCGCCTCGTCCGCGATCACCTGTCCGTAATAGATGACGGCGGCATCCAGGTCATTCGGGAATAGCATGGCCGTATTCAATGCCCAGCCGCCGCCGAAGTCCCAGCCGATGACGCCGATACGCGGCGCCTGTCCCGAGGTGGCCAGGAAATCATAGGCCTGACGGATATTCTCCTCCGCGCGGCCGGGATTCTCGATGACTGGAACGAGCAGGTCTCGCGCCTCCGACGGCGACTGCGTACTCCGGCCGCCGAACAAATCGACCGCCAGCACCACATAGCCTTCCGCTGCAATGCGGTCGGCCATCGCTCTCACACTGTCGGTCAGCCCCCACCATTCGTGAATAAGGATGATCCCCGGCAGCGGATCGACCATGTCGGCAGGAAACACGAAGTGACCGTAGACGAGTTCCTCACGGACTTCGGCGTACGGCAACGTCTCGGCAACGACCGGCCGTTGCGGTTCGGTATCCACTGCTGCGGTCGGAACCGGGGCGGCGTCGACCGCATCCGGCGCGGCTTCTGTGGCATCGCCCGGCCCTGCAAGCCCGTTATCGGGCACCGCAGCCGGCGCTGCTTCACCGCTGTCCGACGAGGAATCGCATGCAGTGAAAACGGACAACCACAAGAAAGCGGCCAGGAACAGCAGACGACGCGTATCGTTTCTCCTGATCATAAGTTGCCCCTCGAAGCCAGCGCCGTAGTGTAATCCAAAACTGGCATGACTGGCAGTTGAACCCGCAAATTTGGCAACATTGGCAACTCGCTCGCTGCGATGTGTGTGCTGTTGACTTGAGCCTGTTATCTGAAGCCGTCATCTATCTCGTCGCCGCACTGCTGATGGTGCCGATCAGCAGGAAACTCGGCTGCGGTTCCGTGCTCGGTTATCTCGCCGCGGGCATCTTCATCGGCCCATACGGGTTTAACATCATCAGGGACGCAGAACACATCATGCATTTCGCCGAACTGGGCGTCGTGTTTCTGCTCTTTGTGATCGGCCTGGAGCTGCAGCCTACCCGCTTGTGGGTTCTGCGACGAACGATATTCGGGCTCGGCGGAGCGCAGGTCGTCTTGAGCGCCACTGTGATTGCGGGCCTCGGGCTGACCTACGGATTCACGCCCAAGGAATCCATGCTTATCGGTTTTGTGTTGGCCCTGTCGTCGACTGCATTTGTGTTGCAAATGCTCGCGGAAAGAAAGGAGCTGACGACGGCCTACGGCCGCTCCGCGTTCGCCATCCTGTTGCTTCAGGACCTGGCCGTCATACCTTTCATCGCCGTGTTGCCGATGTTCGGCGCCGATGCACCCCGAGGATTTGCATGGACCAGCGTTGGCATTGCCGTTGGTGTTATTGGCGGCATGGTCATTGTCGGGCGACATTTGCTCCGTCCCGTATTGCGAATTGCGGCGGGAACCGGGCTACCCGAGATTTTTACCGCAACTGCCTTGCTGGTCGTCATCGGCGCGGCATTGCTCATGCAGGCAGCGGGCCTGTCGATGGTGCTCGGCGCATTCATTGCAGGAGTGTTGCTGGCCGATTCGGAATTCCGGCATGAACTCGAAGCGGACATCGCATCGTTCAAGGGGCTTTTGCTCGGACTTTTCTTCATCGCGGTCGGCATGTCGGTCAACCTGCACCTGCTGATACAGCAACCGGGCACCATCATGTCGTTCGTCGTCTGCCTGATGCTCGCGAAGGCGGCGGTTCTCTATCCCCTCGCAAAGACGTTCGGCATGTGCGATTCGAACGGAGCTGTCAGACTGGCTGCGGTCCTGTCGCAGGGAGGAGAGTTTGCCTTCGTGCTCTTCGCCATCATCGCGCGGCAGCAGATTCTGGAAACCACAGTCATCGACCAATTGATCCTGGCCGTCGCACTATCGATGCTTTTCACGCCGATCCTCTACTTGCTCATCGATAAACTTCTCAAGCGCGGGGCCAGGGAAGTGACGCCCGAGTACGACAGCATGGCAGGCAGTCATCACCCCGTTATCATCGCTGGATTCGGCCGCGTCGGTCAGATCGTCGGCCGCGTGTTGACGATCGTGGACCAACAATTCACGGCGCTGGAGATCGATTCGTCACAGGTCGACGTCGTTCGCAGGTACGGGCATAACGTGCATTACGGCGATGCCTCAAAACTCGAATTGCTGCGTGCGGCCGGCGCGGCGCATGCGAAGTTTTTCGTTCTCGCAATCGACGACATCGAGGCGTCTTTGAGGACCGCGGAGACCGTATCCCGAAATTTCCCGCACCTGACCATCATCGCACGCGCCAGGAACAGGCGTCACGAATATCACCTCATGGATTTCGGGATCAAGCACATATTCCGTGAGACCTTTCTGTCGAGCCTCGCAATGACCGAGCAAGTGCTGGCCGGTCTCGGTTTCGAGGACCAGCAGATAGGGGAATTGATCAGGATCTTCCGCGAGAAAGACGCACAGTTGATCCGCGAGCAACATGCCGTACAGCACGACCAAGAATTGCTGATTCAGACGGCTCAAGAGACGGGTCGCGAGCTCAGATTCCTTATGAAGCGCGACCAGAAAAGCTGAATACCGTCGCTACCAATCGTCGTCGTCATCCTGCCATTCCCTGAGCTTGCTCTTGTCGACATCACGCCACTGGCGTTCGCTCTTTTTCACGTTCATCAGCACCTTGGCCAATACCCACACGACGATGAGGGCGACGATCGCGATGACCGGCCAGAAACCTTCGGACATGCGACACCTCCAATTCGCCATTGTATAGCGCTAGAATCGGCTGATGACGACACTCCCGCAAAGCATGAGTCCGGATGGCCTCGAATTCGGTCCACGCCGGAAATCCTTCGAGATCGAAGCGGCGCTGGCGACTGACTGGCACGGCGGCAGCGCCTTCATAACGGCGTGGTTCAACGCCATGTCGATGCTATTCCCGCTGGGCGAGAAGTTTTTTATCGACAGCGTCCGGCATTTCGCCGATGACATCGAAGATCCGAAGCTCACCCGCGAGATATCCGCTTTCCAGGCCCAGGAAGCAACGCATCGCCGTCAGCACCAGCGTTACAACGAACTCTTGTGCGAATTGCGAGGATATGACCTTGAACGCATCGAGCGTCCGGAACGGGAACGGATTGACTGGGCATACCGCGAATTGAGCGCACGGCGGCGGCTTGCAGGGACGGCCGCCAGTGAGCATCTGACGGCCATCCTTGCCGACGAAATGCTGACCCGAAAGGAACCGATGGCCGGTGCGGATCCGGCCATCGCCGAGCTCTGGCTCTGGCACGGCATCGAGGAAACGGAACACAAGGCGGTTGCATTCGATGTACACGTTGCCGTCGGCGGGACCATCGGCGAGAGGCGTCGTGCCCTGGTTCTCAATACGATCTTTTTCCTGAAAGACACTATGCGTAATCTGTGCATCATGCTGGATCAAGCCGGTAAGCTCTGGAGCATTCGCGAATGGGCCACGGGATTGCGTTATCTTTTCATCAAGCCCGGCGTACTGCGGCGCATCGTTCTACCGTGGCTCGGTTTCTTGCGGAAAGACTTTCACCCGTGGCAACGCGACAATCGTTATCTGATCGACGCCTGGGAAAGACGTGAAACCGAGTCTCAGACGCCTGCATCGGTTCCCTGATGAAACCTATCCGATTGACTTTACCTAGCGATCCGTTAGCATTTCGCCCGTAAGTCAATCGAAGCCTGGTCCGACTGTTCCGATGAAAACCACAAATCAGAAAATTGTGACACGCCATGTGGTCGGGCTCGCTTTCGCGCGTGGCATCGCCACGGCGCCGCGACCTGATACGCACACCTAGCCGGCAATTCCGCTGATCCCCGGTACCCGGCGTGGTGCAGCCGGATTTATTTGCTGTGCGTGTTTCCCGTGCGGCGAGTAACAACAGAACTTTCCTGATGACTTACGAAATTACTAAAGACGACTTGACCTACTGGCGGCGCATGCGTGCGTTCGTCCGCGAGTCTTTGAGCGACAATGAAGCCGATTTCACAGTCGGTCCGATCTCTCGCGCATTGGGCCTCCTCGCGATTCCGATGATGCTCGAGATGTCGATGGAATCGGTGTTCGCGGTCGTCGACATCGCGTTCGTTTCCCGCCTGGGCACCGATGCGATTGCCGCGGTCGGGCTCACCGAGGCGATGATCACCGTGCTCTATGCTGTCGCTATCGGGCTCGGCATGGGTGTCACGGCCATGGTGTCGCGCCGCATCGGCGCGCGGGACGTTCAGGCAGCGGCCAGGGTCACCGGCCAGGCGATCCTGATCGGCGGCGTGCTCGCCGTCGCGATTGGCGCTTTCGGTGTCCGCTACGCGCCGGACTTGCTGCGCATGATGGGTGCGAGCGATCGCGTCGTCGCCGAGGGACAGGGATTCACCGCCGTGCTGCTCGGGGGTTCGGCGAGCATCCTCTACCTGTTCCTGCTGAATGCCGCGTTTCGTGGTGCCGGCGATGCGCCCGTCGCGTTGCGCTCGCTGACGCTCGCGAATGCCATCAACATCGCGCTCGATCCCTGCCTGATTTTCGGGCTTGGCCCGTTTCCCGAGCTCGGTGTTACCGGGGCCGCGGTCGCGACCACGATCGGCCGCGGTATCGGCGTCGTATACCTCGCGTATTACCTCTTCGGCGGCAAAGGGCGCCTTGGATTCGCTGCCCGGCACCTCCGCCCGGCACCGGCACTGATCGCGCGCATGGTCAGGATATCGGTGGGCGGCATCGGCCAGTTCCTGATTTCGACGTCAAGCTGGATAGCCATCATGCGCGTCGTCGCGCTGTACGGCAGTGCGCCGATCGCAGCCTACACGGTCGCGCTGCGGCTCATCGAGTTCGCGTTGCTGCCGGCCTGGGGCCTCGGAAATGCCGCCGCAACGCTCGTCGGCCAGAATCTGGGTGCCGGCAAGCCGGAGCGGGCGGAGCAATCTGTATGGCGGGCGTCAAAATACAACGCGATTTTCATGGCCGGAGTCGGCATCATCATGATCGTGCTGGCGCCGCAGATCGTTTCACTGTTCTCCTCGGAACCGGAAGTCGTACGCTTCGGAACGAGTTGCCTGCGTATCCTCGGCATCGGTTATCCGATGTACGCGGTGGGCATGATCATCATCCAGGCGTTGAATGGCGCCGGCGATACGACTACGCCTTCGGTCATGAATTTCATATGCTTCTGGCTGCTGCAGATCCCTCTGGCCTACTGGCTCGCAACAGCCGCAGGCCTCGGCCCGAACGGCGTATTTCTTGCGATCGTGATCGCCGAATGCGCACTGACAGCCATGGGCGTCATGGTGTTTCGCAAGCGCAAATGGCAACGGACCCGCGTCTGACCGGCGCTTAATCCGTCAGTACCGATGCACGTATTATTTTGGAACCAGCGACTGGGAATATTGCTATGAACGACCTTGCCACAATCGCCAACATGGCCGAGATCCTGGGTGCCATCATTGTTGTCGGCGGTTTGTTTTTTGCCGTGCTGCAGATGCGACATCTCAGGCAGCAGCGCCGCGAACTCGCGGCGATCGAGTTGTTTCGTTTCTTCGGTAATGCCAGATTCACCAGGGCGTACAAAGCGCTGCTGCGACTTCCGGACGGAATAAGCGCGGAGGACATTCGTACGAATAAGCAGAATCTGGAGGAAGCGGCGATGCTCGTCAGTTCGACTATGGAGAGCATCGGGGTCATGACGTTCCAGAGAATCGTGCCGTTCATGGTCGTATACAATCTGATCGGACATACGACAGTCATCCTGTGGCGCAAGCTCGACATCTGGGTTGCCGCCCTGCGCATCGAGACCGGCAATCAGGGCGCATTCGAATGGTTCCAGTGGCTTGCCGAGCGGCTCGAACAATATCAGCCCGGCGACGCGCAACCCGCGTATATGCTGTACCGGGACTGGGTGCCGACGAATCGTCCTCAGCCCGGCCGGCGTCAAACCATTGACTGACGCGCCACTCATCGACATTCGCAACGCCACGATATATCGCGGCGAGACGCGCGTGTTCGAGGGATTCGACCTGAGGATCGATCAGCACGAGCAGGCTGCGATTCTCGGTCCCAACGGCTCGGGAAAGACGACCTTGCTGAAAGTATTGAACCGCGAGATCTACCCCGTTCGACGCGACGGCTCATGGGTACGCATCCTCGGCCGGGAGAAGTGGAATGTCTGGGAATTGCGTTCCCGTATCGGCATCGTTTCGCACGAATTGCAGATGCGATACCGCAATACGACGACCGGGCTGGATGTCGTTCTGTCGGGGTACCTGTCGAGCGTCGGCATACATGGATTGCTGTCGCGGCAGCTGTCGAACGAGCAGAAGCAACATGCGATCAAAATCATGCACGAGCTGGGAATCGGTTCGCTGGCCGGCACGCCGCTGCACAGCATGTCGTCAGGGCAACAACGGCGCTGCCTGCTGGGCCGCGCCCTCGTTCACAGTCCGGACACGTTGATCCTCGATGAGCCGACCGCGGGTCTCGACATATCCGCGAGCTTCGACTACCTGGAACGCATCCGGCGTCAGATTGTCGGCGGCAAGAGCATCGTGCTCGTGACACACCTGCTGAATGAGATTCCGCCCGACATTCGGCGAGTCATACTCCTGCGCGAAGGCCAGATCGTGGCCGACGGCCACAAGGAGGACGTGCTGACCGAGGAAAACCTCGAGAAGACCTATGACGCCAGGGTGAGGATCGCCAGGGTGGACGGCTATTACCTGGCCTATCCGCCGGCTTAGGATTAGTCCCAAACCAGGTTCGAGCCATTCGCGGCTGCGGCGGCGCCTGCACATCCAGGTGCGCGCCGACATCAGTACATCCCTGTACAAAAAGCCGCTCCAACGACCCGCTTCTATCAGTGGATCTGGAAAACGTGACGGAATACGATGCGTGCCACTGCGATCGAACCTAGACTCGAGAGATGATTCGTCGATTCCTCCCCTGCTCGTCGCTCCCGGCCGGTACCGTGTTTCTCCGCTCCGCGGTCGCTGCCCAGAGCGCCGACACGGCCGAGATCGCCACGGGGCTCGGAAATTTCGGGCTGGGATTGACCCTGATCGCGATTGCCACGATCCTCCTGCTCATGCTGCTGTTTCGCGGGTCGGCCGCAAAAGTCGCCCGGTCGGTGACCGAAAAACTCGGTAAGCGGCGCATTAAGAAGATCCTTTATGCGCGTTCACCCGACGTTCTCGAGGATTTCATCCTTCCCGGTGCGTATGGCGGACTGACACATATCGATTACGCGATCCTGACCTCTGGCGGCATCCTGTGCATTCAGACCAAGCACTTCAACGGCATCGTTTTCGGCGCTGCGGATGAACCTCAGTGGACCAACGTCAGCGGCGTGCATCGCCGAAAGTTTCTCAACCCGCTCATTCAGAACGAGGGCCGCAGCAAGGCGCTGCAAAAAGTCGTGCCGAACGTGCCGGTCGCGAGTCTGGTCGTATTCACCGGCAGCGTCCAGTTCACGACACCCTCCGAGAAAAACGTCATCCACGTCCGCGGGCTGAATAGCTATATCGCCAAGTTCGTGTTCGGACCATGCAAGATCAAGGACTGGGATGCCGTCTGGTTCACGGTGAAGTCTGCGGCATTGACCGATGAAGAAACCCGTAAGGATTTCCGGGCGCAGTTGAGTTTCTCCTGACGCCGAGCTCGCCGACGGGCGGGAAATGACGATTCGGATATAATCGTCGCCAGGTCAAAACAAGACGAATAACAATGCCCGATAGTCTGATCAGCTCGCCCGGGGGAGTGCTCGCCGTGCTTTGTGCGGTCGCAGCCTTGTGGTTCTTCATCGCGCAGGTCACCGCCTGGAAGTTCTTTCAATACATACCGCCACTCATATTCATTTATGTCACGCCCGTCATCCTGAACAACCTGGATGTCATCCCGGCGAACTCGCCGGTCTATTCCGGCCTGAGCGCATATGCGTTGCCGGCCTTCATCGTGTTGATGCTGATCAAGGTCGACGTACCCGCTGCCGTCAGAATCATGGGCAAGGGCGTTCTCGTGATGCTCATGGGCACCGCCGGCGTCGTCGTCGGCTGCGTTGTCTCTTACGTCATTGTCGGCCGCTGGTTGGCGCCGGATGCGTGGACCGGTTTCGGTGCACTCGCCGGCAGCTGGATTGGCGGCACCGGCAACATGGCGGCCGCGAGCGAAATGCTCGGGACGCCGCCGGAGCAGTTCGGCTTGGCGGTGCTCGCCGACAACGTCGTTTACATCGTCTGGCTGCCACTGCTTCTTGCTTCGAAAAATTTCGCCGACTACTTCAATGCCTGGGCAAAGGTCCCGCAAAACAGGATCCGCATGATGGATTCGGCCGCAGAGCTCGTCGTGACAGAAGAAAGAACGCCGGAAATGCGCGAATACATATACCTGGCCGCTATCGCGATCGGTGTCACCTGGGCCGCCGCCGCGCTCGCACCCGTGTTTTTTGACACGATGATGCGCTACCTGCCGGCGCTCGAGGTCGTGCTGTCGGAGTCGACCTGGCGCATCCTGCTGGTCACGACGATCGCACTGATACTGTCGGCGACGCCGCTAAAAGAATTGCCCAACGCGACTGCGATGGGGACTGCGCTCATCTACATTTTCGTCGCCGGCATGGGCGCCAGGGCTACGATCGAGGGCTTCGGACAGGCGCCGGCATTTTTGCTCGGCGCATTTATCTGGATCTTTATTCACGGAGCCTTTTGTCTCGCGGGCGCAAAGCTGTTCCGTGTCGACGTTCACAGCGTGGCCATCGCATCGGCTGCCAATATTGGCGCCGCCGCGTCCGCACCTATCGTCGCGGCCTTTCACCGGCCGAGCCTCGTTCCGGTCTCGATCCTGATGGCACTGATCGGCTACGCGCTGGGCAACTATCTCGCGCCGCTGGCCGGACACCTGGCGCGTATTGCCGCCGGCCAGTGACGACATCGCCACGACGACCGTGAGCACTGCGACCGTATGAGTATCGCGCTTCGAGTGGCACGAATCGTCGCGCTGGTGCTGCTCATTGTGGCTGTCGTCGCGATCATCGTGGTGGCGCGGCTGTGGCAGAACAAGCCGCCGGTAGAACTGATCGGATGGCCGCGCGCGAGCGTGGTTTCCGAGCCCACCGACATGGTCACAGTAACCTGGCTCGGCGCGAGCACCTTGTTGTTCGATGATCACGAGACACAGATCCTGATCGATGGCTTTTTTACGCGCGTGAGTCCGGTCAGCGTCGCCCTGATGTTGCCCGTCTCCTCCGACATCGCGACCATCAATTATGCGCTTGCCTCGCACCGGATCGACCGGCTCTCGGCCATCGTCCCGGTGCATTCACATTTCGACCACGCGATGGACGTCGGACACATAGCGAACCGCAAGCCGGGTGCGGTGATACTCGGTTCGGAATCGACGATAAATATCGCCCGCGGCGCAAGGGTTCCGGTGGACCAGTACCAGATACTCGCCGAGGGCGAAACGCGGCAGTTCGGCGATTTCACGATCCGCTTGCTTTCTTCGAGGCATGCGCCGGTGAGATACGGCGGCCGGGATCCGTGGTTTCCCGAGACGATCGACGAGCCGCTCGAGCAACCGGCGTCGGTGCGCGCCTGGAAACAAGGCGTTGTCTGGTCGGTCTTTATCAGCCATCCCCGCGGCACGGCACTGATCCAGGGCAGCGGTGGTTATATCAAGAACAAGCTCAAAGGCGAATCGGCTGACATCGTGATGCTCGGCATCGCCGGCTTGACCGGGCTCGGCAAGAATTACGTCAGGGAACTGTGGAATGAAACGGTAGAGGCGTCGGGTGCGTCGCGCGTGATTCCCGTGCATTGGGACGACTTCACGGCGCCGCTCGGCGAGATTCGGCTGTTTCCACACCTGGTCGACAACATACTCATCACGTCAGACTGGATCGACGAAGTCATCGCGGAAAACGGTGCGGAAATTACGGTCGAGCTGCCGTCATTCGGACAGCCAATTGCGCTCTATTGACTGGAATTACGGATCTCTTCGAGATGTGCGTCGACCCATGAGCGCAGGTTCCGTAAGTCTTCCTTTTGCGACTTGCTGAGTCGCTTGATGCTTTGCTCGATACGAGTGGCGACGCTTCTGTCGCCGATCGTTCGTTCGTAGACCAGTTCCAGGGGTCCTCGGCCGCGCAGGTACTTCGCCCCTCGCCGGCCCAGCTCATGCTCGCCAATACGTCTCTTTACGTCAGTCGCGATGCCCGTGTACAGACTGCCGTCGGCACATCGCAGCACGTAGACGCTCCAGTCAGGCATTTCCGCTCCGCACGTGCGATACCCGACTGACGGACGCAGGATATTTTTCCAGCATGTCTTTCGGCCGGATCGGCCGCGGCTCGAAGTTGCCGCCACAATTCGGACAGACGCCCAGGTACACCTCCGCGACGCATTTGCGACAAAACGTGCACTCGAAAGTACAGATCATTGCCTCGGCAGATTCCGGGGGTAGATCGCGGTCGCAGCCTTCGCAGTTGGGCCGAAGCTCCAGCATCGTCGGTCAGGCGTTACCGCCAACAAGCATATCGCCGAACACGCGGAATGCTCCGGCTTCGATGCTCGTGCGGTTCTCCGGCGAGTCGTCATAGGTAAGTGTGATCTCGGAAGCGCCTTCGAACGCCGTCACCGGCTCCGTAAGCTCGATTGTCATGACGTTGCCGGAAAGGTGTACTTTGGAAATCAGGTCTTGGCCCCCGACCTGACTCTCGTTTACTTCCACATAGATGCCGCCATCGAATTTGTCACCATCTGGCCGCATCAACAGAAGATAATCCTCGATCTCGCCCGATCTCGTCGTGCGTGCGAAGAACAGCATGGTCGCGTCGTCCCTGACATCGAATGCAACGGTGTCATAGTGCCTATTGCACGACATCCGAATATCCCGCCGATAATTGCCCAGTTGACAGTTTACGCTATTTGTCGCGACGAGTTCGGCGTTTCCGCTATGCGACCCTCGTAAGCCTCACGGATTGCGCCGATCCGTTGATCCTTGTCATGCCAGATATCCGTCAGCCATTTATGAAAGCGGCTGCGGAAATTCCGGTCGTTGACGTAGTCTCCTTCCAGTATCCATGGCTCCACCGGGCGCTTGCGGATATCGATGACGACACGCTCGAATTCACCGTAACACATCGCCCAGAACTTCGGCGGGCCGCCAGGATACACAATCGTAATGTCCAGGATCTCGTTGAACATCGAACCCATCGTCTCCAGTGCCAGTGCCAGACCACCCGCGCGCGGCGGCAACAGGTTTTGGAAAGGTGAGGCGCGTTTGCGTCTCTTTTCTTCCGTGAAACGGGTGCCTTCTATGAAATTGATGACTGACGTGGGCGTGTAGCGAAACTTCTCACAAGCCTTCCGGGTTGCCTCGAGGTCTTTTCCCCTCTTGTGTGGATTCTTCGCGAGAAACGACTTGGAGTATCGCTTCATGAAGGGCATGTCCATGCCCCACCACGCAATCCCGAGAAAGGGAAACCAGATCAACTCCTGCTTTAAGAAGAACTTCAGGAGAGGAATGCGGCGATTCAACACCGTTTGCAGGGCAACGATGTCGATCCACGTCTGATGATTGGCGATGACCAGATACCACTTGTCGCGTTGCAGGTCATCGAGGCCGCGGACGTCCCATTGCGTTTCATTGACGAGTCGAAATACCAGCGCGTTGAAACTGACCCAGATTTCTCCGATGACCATGATCCAGCGCGTCATGATTTCTCGAAAACCGGCGAGAGGAACGATGAGTTTCAACACCGCAAGCACCGTTAGCGGAATTACCCAGAAGACGGTACTGATCGTGCAAGCGCCGAACACGACTGTGCCTTGCAGATTGTTCAGTATTTTTTGCAGCAAGGTTTATAGACCCCCGATGCGCAGCGCAGGCATTTTAGCCCGAATTGAGTAGAATAGAGCGGTCACTTACCGATCAGAGACTGCCGCAAATGGTCACACTGCACATTAACGGCCGGGCCTACGAGTTCGATGTGGATGAGGCGACACCGCTACTTTGGGTGATTCGCGAACAGGCCGGGCTGACCGGCACCAAGTTCGGCTGCGGCATCGCACAATGCGGTGCCTGCACCGTGCATCTCAACGGCCGGCCGATCCGCTCCTGCGTAACGCCTTTGAGTGCGGCGGTCAATCAGCAGATTACGACCATCGAAGGCATCGCGCAAAACGGCCTGCATCCGGTGCAGCAGGCATGGATCGACGAGCAGGTGCCGCAATGCGGCTACTGCCAGGCCGGACAGATCATGTCAGCCGTCGCCCTGCTCGATCAGAATCCTGCACCGAGCGATGAGGATATCGACATGGCGATGAGCGGCAACATTTGCCGCTGCGGTGCCTACCCGCGCATACGCCGGGGCATCAAGCGGGCCGCGCTCGCGGCAGCGGCGGAGGGAAGGCGCGATGAATAAGTGGACCAGGCGTGCGTTCATGACGACCGGTTTGCTGGCCGGTGGCGCCGTGGTCATCGGCGTCGCTATCCGTCCCGGCAACCGGGCGGGCCAGGTCGCCGCGCTTGTCGCCGGCGAGGATGAAACAGTATTCGACGTCTGGCTCAAGATCTCGCCCGACAATTCGGTTACGGCGATCATCCCGCACGCGGAGATGGGGCAGGGCGTACACACGACGCTGGCGATGATGCTTGCCGAAGAAATGGATGCGGACTGGGAGCTGGTCAGGATGCTCGAGGCGCCGGCGCGTCCCGAGTACGCCAATTACGCGCTTGCCAAAGGCTATGCGGTCGGCGATGTGGACTTCCCGGCGTTCTTAGTCGATACGGTTGACGGCTTCTTTTTAAAGGCGACACAGTTCATGAACCTGCAGATTACCGGCGGCAGCACGTCGGTGCCGACGACCGGCCAGCAGGCGATGCGCGTTGCCGGGGCGGCCGCCAGGGCAGTGCTGCTCGAGGCCGCTGCGGCATCCTGGGGCGTGCCGCTCGAGGAACTGAACGCCGAGAAGAGCAAAATCATCCATAAGAAGAGCGGCCGATTCGCGACTTATGCGAGTTTTGCACGGCAGGCGGCCGCCCTGAAACAGCCGGTGAAACCGAAACTCAAGTCACCGCATGAATTCACGATCCTCGGTACGGACGTCAAGAGGCTGGACGTGCTGGCCAAGGTCGATGGCAGCGCCACGTTCGGCATCGACGCCAAGTTACCGGGCATGAAGTATGCGACCGTCAAGGCGTCGCCGGTGTTCGGTGCCAGGGTATCTTCAGTCGACGAATCATCCGTGCAGGACATGCCGGGTATGCGCAAGGTCATCAATCTCGGCGACGCAGTCGCCGTCATTGCGGATGGCTACTGGCAGGCCGCGAAGGCGCTCGAGAACCTCGCCGTCACGTTCGAGGAGCGCGGCAACGAGGGCATTGAGCAAAGTGACATTTTCGCGCGTTTTGCCGCCGACATGGATGCGGCCGTCGCGAATGGCAGGGAGATCGTCGATTTCAGGACCGGCAATACTGACGCGGCCATGGCGAAAGCCGCGCGTATCGTCGAAGCCGAGTATCGCGTTCCGTATCTGTCGCATGCACCCATGGAGCCTATGAACTGCACCGCGTGGCTGCATGACGACATCTGCGAGCTCTGGACCGGCACGCAGAATCCGCTGGGATTCGCCGCCGAAGTTGCCGATGCGCTTGAAATGGACCTCGAAGACGTCGTGCTGCACAACAAGTATCTCGGCGGCGGCTTCGGACGGCGCGCTTTTTCTGACTACGCGATCCAGACAGCACGCCTGGCCAGCGAAGTGCCGTACCCGGTGAAACTCATCTGGTCGCGCGAGGAGGATATGCGCCACGATCATTACCGCCAGGCAAGCATCAGCCGCTTCAAGGCGGCTCTGAACGATGAGGGCAAGCCGATCGCGTGGATCAACCAGTACGTCGAAAAACACGATCCCAAGGAAGCGCCTTACATCCCCTATGCGATCGACAACCAGTTCATTCATTACGCCGAATCACCGACGCACGTGCCCTGGGGTTTCTGGCGCAGCGTCGATCATTCCTTGCATGCGTTTTTTACCGAATCGTTTATCGATGAGATCGCGATCGAGGCTGGACAGGATCCATACACCTATCGGCACAGGCTGCTCGAGAAAGCGCCGCGATTCCGCAGGGTTCTCGACCTGGCGGCGGAGAAAGCGAACTGGGGCGCGCCTTTGCCCGAGAACTGGGGGCGCGGCATCGCGATTCACAAATCGTTCGGCACGATCGTCGCGCAGGTCGCGGAAGTCGAAATCACCGCCGGCAGGGTGTGGCCACGCAGGGTCATCTGCGCGGTCGATGCCGGATTTGCCATGCACCCCGACGGCATCCGGGCGCAAATGGAGAGCGGCATCGTCTACGGCCTGACTGCGGCGCTGTACAGCGAGATCTCAATAAGCCGGGGACGAGTCGCGCAGAGCAACTTCCACGACTACAAGATGCTGCGAATCGACGAGTCGCCGGCCATCGAGACATTCATTATCAACAGCGGCGAGAAGATCGGCGGTGCAGGCGAACCCGGCACCCCTGCCATCGCGCCGGCGCTGACAAATGCCATCTTCGATGCAAGCGGTAAACGGATCCGCGAACTGCCGGTCAGCCTTCATGACCTGTCGAGCGACGATCTGAAATCCAGAGACGTCGCCTGACCGATACAAAGGGACAAGCTCCGCCGGCGTCGGGGCTCGCCTGCGACCCGACCTAGTCGCTGCGGCTCGTCACTTCGAGCAGGTGATAACCGAACTGCGTCTGCACCGGACCTTGTACCGTATGCAGATCGGCGCTGAAGACGACTTTGTCGAATTCCTTCACCATCATTCCCGGCCCGAATTCTCCCAGGTCGCCGCCCTGCTGACCGGACGGACAGGTCGAGTGCTGCTTCGCCAATGCTGCAAAGTCGGCGCCGGCCTCGAGCTCATCCTTGAGTGCCTGACATTTTTCCTCGGTGTCTACCAATATGTGCCGTGCCGTCGCTTTGGCCATGCCGTCTGCTCCATGGGTTCGAATGAACCTGCATTATCCCGGAAACGACAGGGGAATTGGGGCAAAATCTGCATAGCGACAAAAAACGAATCGACAATCCGATGTTTCATCCGGGGGACATTGACACATGACTTCCGCAGAGGAAGCGCTCGAACGATTAAAGCGCGGTAACGAAAGATATGTCGCGGGCATGCAGGACAAAGGGTCCGATTCATACCGCCTGCAGAGAATCAAGACGGCGGAGGGGCAGAATCCGTTCGCGATCATACTCGGCTGCTCCGATTCACGCGTCCCGGCGGAGATCATATTCGACCAGGGCCTCGGCGATCTTTTCGTCATTCGCATTGCCGGCAACATCGTGGCGCCTTCGCAGATCGGCAGCGTGGAATTTGCGGCGTCGATGTTCCGTACGCCGCTGGTCGTGGTTCTCGGGCATTCCCAGTGCGGCGCCGTACTCGCAACCCTTCAATACCTGCGAGACGCGGACCGGCAAGGCCACACCGAGAATTCGCGTTCGATACTCGACCGTATCCGCCCGGCGGTCGAGAGTGTCCTCGGATCCGAAGCCGGAGACGATCGGTTGATCGAAGCAGCGGTGCGCGCGAACGTAAAGGCATCGGTCGACCAGCTGCGGCACGGATCGACGTTGCTCGAACAATTGATTGTTGAGCAAAAACTCCACATCGTCGGCGCGGAATACTCCCTCGAATCGGGTAAGGTCGAATTCCACTGAGAGTCCAATTCTCGTGAAAATCATTCATGTACTACTTACGCTCATTTGCCTGTGGCTCCTGCCTGTCGGCAGTGTCGCGTCCCAGGATCTGGCCGCTGCCGATCTCGAGGCCGTGCGACAAGCCGCGAGCGCCTACGCTGCAGCCTGGCTGACGAACGATGCAGATTCAGTCATGGCGACGTTCGTCGATGAGCCCGTGTTATCGCCCTCCGGGCTGCCCTTCCTCGAAGGACAGGCTGCGGCGCGCAATTTCTGGTTTCCACCCGATTCGCCCGCAACGACGGTAACGAGATTCGATATGCGACAAATCGAGGTATCGGGATCCGGCAGCCTCGCTTACGCGCGTGGCACCTACCACCTGGCGTTCGAGTTCGACGGCGCGAGTTACGACAACAATGGCAAGTACGTAACGATTCTGCGCAAAGGACGCGACGGCACTTGGCGCATCACGCATCACATCCGGGACGATTTCCCGCGGACCGAATGACGGGCAGGGGGACTCGATGAACGAACCTGACCGACGGCGCTGGAATCTCGGGGGTTGGCTCGGTGGCCAGCTCGGCGGCAGTTGCTGGATGCTCGTGGCGGGCCTGCTGGCAATTCCTGCCGATCTGACGGCCGCACTGACCGTACTGGGACTCTTTCTTCTGGCAAACCTAGCGGGCTGGCTCATCTGGCGTCGCCGCGACTCGCTGCCGCCATACAAGGGCTTGCAACTGTTGATCCCGACACTCGGGTTAACCGGCATTATTGCCGTCCATGTGCTCGACCGTGCCGGCATCTACGAGGCGATCCAGGTGGGCGGCAGCGTGAGCGCCCGGGAAACTTACACAATTTTGATCGTGGTGGTCGCATTACTGATGGTCATGTTTTGGTGGCAGAACAGACAACACTGAGAGCTTTGCAGATGGCTGGACGATCACCGGCATCGTCTCTTCGATGGAAAGCGAGAACGGCTCCCCGAGCCCGCTCGGCCCGTTCGCCAAGTAACGTTACGCCGGAGGTGCAAAGATGCTCAGGAAATTAATCGCTATCGTGCTGGGGATCGTGACCGCCGTGATCGTCATCGTTGCCGTGGAGGCTTTGGGTCACTCGATTTATCCGCCGCCCGCCGATCTCGATATCGGAAACAGGGAGGCAATGCAAGCTTATGTGGCCGGCCTGCCGCTCGCCGCGCTGTTCTTCGTCATGTCCGCATGGATTGCGGCAACTTTCGCAGGTGGATTCGTGGCCTGCTTCATCGCGAAACAACAGCCGCTCCTCTATGCAGGCATCGTCGGCGCGATGGTTCTCCTCGGAACCATCATAAACCTGCTCTCGATACCACATCCTCTCTGGTTTTCGATCGTCTCCGTCGCAGCCATCGTCGCGGCGACATGGGTCACAGCGCGACTGGGATCGATGATCGTCGCGCGAGCTTCAGAGGATCGGCAATAATACGAATCGCGGTTGGCACTACCCGGTGGAGACAGGAGTCGTCACCATGAACGAATCGACAGATAAAAGCGTGCCGGTCATGCTGTGGCCGTTTTACGCGATATGGCGTTTGCTTACATTCGTGCTCAACGTCATCGGCCGGGTGCTGTGTGCGTTACTCGGTATCGCCTTGATGGTGGCCGGCGTGGCTATCGCGATGAGTGTCGTCGGTGCACCTTTCGGCATCCCGCTCACCGCAATCGGCTTTCTTTTACTGGTCCGGGCGTTGTTCTGATGGCGGCACGCCTCTTGTAGCGTCAAACGATCGCAGCGAGGAGCAGCTTGCATGTCCGTTTCCCGACTCCGGCACATCACGAAAATCGGTGTGGAACAAATGGGTGAGCTGGCGGACAGCCTTGACGATGCGGAGGTCTTGCGGCTCGAAAACCTCGATACGGACATCCTGCCACCGCCGTCGGCGGTCAGCTTCACGAAGGATGCGACCGAGGATGACGATGCGAACAGCTACCTGCCGTTTCTCGGGCTCGACTCGCTGCGCAAGGCAGCGGCGGCGTTGGTCAGCCGGCAATCCGGACAGGACTACGACTGGAAAACGGAATGCGTCATCAGCGCCGGGGGCCTCTCGGGCATCCTGAACACGCTGCTCGCCGCGCTGGAGCCCGGCGACGAGGTGCTGCTGACCGACCCGACCTATGTAGGGCTGATCAACCGGGTTCATCTGGCAGGAGGCGTCCCGCGGTTCGTAACGCTCAAGCCCTCCGCCGGCGGCTGGCGCCTCGATCTGGACGCGCTGCGTAACATCGATTCCGGCACGATTTCGGTAGCGTTGCTCATGAGTCCTTCGATGCCGACGGGCGCCGTGTTCACGCATGAGGAATGGCAGGCATTGACGGAATTCTGCGACCGCGCCGACTGCTGGCTGCTTTATGACGCTGCGATGGAGCGCATTCTTTTCGATGGCAGGCGCGTGATACACCCCGCCGCGTTTCCGCGGATGCGCAGCAAGGTGATCACGGTGGGATCGGCGTCCAAGGAATACCGAATGATCGGCTGGCGCGTGGGCTGGATCGCCGGTCCGGCCGCCATCGTTGCCGACATTGCGCGGGTGAGCATCAGCAACGTCGTTTGCCAGACCGGTATTGCCATGGGTGCCGTTGCGACTGCGATCGAGGACGCCGACAACGGCATTGCCCGGAGTATCATCGAACTCCAGGCGAGACGCGACCTGTTGCTCGATGAACTCGCCGACTTCGATGTCATACCGCCACACGGCGGCTGGTCATTTCTCGTCGACGTATCGAAACTCGGTTTCGACGGCCCCGGTGCAACGAAGCGCCTGCTGGAACGCGGCAAGATCGCGACAACATCGATGATCAACTGGGGCAGTGCACATTGTGCCAATTATGTCCGCGTCGTATTCTCGAATGAACCCGTCGCACGTTTACGTGGCATTGGAGAACGATTTCGCCGTTCGTTGACCTGAATCGATCCGGAGACCAGCATGGATAAGCGATTTACAGCCGAGGCGGCGCTGCAAAAAGTCTCGGCGTCCGAAGACAACATATACGGAATTCTCCTGCGACACGGCATGCTGGAGCTCGGATTCTACAAACCGCAAGCAGTCGACACTCAGGTTCCGCATGATCGCGACGAAGTCTACGTCATCAAGTCCGGCTCCGGTTTCTTCGTCGTGGAAAACGAGCGGCTGCCATTCGCAGCGGGGGACGCGCTTTTCGTGCCCGCGCTCGCCGAGCATCGGTTCGAGGATTTCACGGAAGACTTCGCGACCTGGGTTATCTTTTGCGGGCCGTCAGGCGGCGAATAAGCTCGAGACGCTCGCATGACCCGGGACCACGCACTTCTCATATTCATCCTCGTCACGATTGTCCTGGTGTACGTTTTCGTCGACCAGTACCCGCAGCCGCAGAGTTACTATCTTTTTGCGGACAATCGGACCCTCCTCAATATTCCAAACTTCTGGAACGTCGTTACTAATGCCCTGTTCCTGGTACCCGGCATCGCCGGCCTGTGGATACTCGGTCCGGGGAATCATCCCGGTATCGTGCCGGCCCTCAATCCGGCCTATCACGTTCTGTTCGGCGGCGTCCTGCTCACCGCATTCGGCTCGGCCTGGTTTCACCTGGCACCAAACAACGACACGCTGTTCTGGGATCGCCTGCCGATGACGATTGCATTCATGTCGCTGACCGCGATCATCATCGGCGAACACATCTCCGTGAGGCTGGGGCGTAACCTCCTCTGGCCGCTCCTCGTCATCGGTGCGGTGTCGGTCTTCTACTGGAATTATTCCGAATCACGTCATGCCGGTGACTTGCGGCTGTACGCCCTCGTGCAGTTTTTGCCGATGGTGTTGATCCCGGTAATTCTCATCAGCTACCCGTCTGTCTTCGACCGCACCCGTTTCATCTGGATCCTGTTCCTGCTCTATGCGCTCGCCAAGGTATTCGAGCAACTGGATACGGCGCTCTACAGCCTGGGCGGCGTCGTGAGCGGCCACTCGATCAAGCACCTGTGCGCCGCGCTGGCACCGCTCGTCCTGCTCTACGGTGGCATGGTGCGGCGGCGGCGCCAGCCCGACGATTTTTCGAGGGCCAGTCATGCGGAATGAATTCACGGGAACGTGTCATTGCGGCGCGATCGGCTTTTGCTACCGGACGAACATCGATCCTGCCGAGTGGTCGGTCCGCGGCTGCCAGTGTTCTTTCTGCCGTGCGCACGACGCGCTTTCCACATCGGATCCCGCCGGGGAAATCAGCTTCACTGCTTCGCGCCCGGAATCGTTGCAGAAGTACCGATTCGGATTGAAGACCGCTGACTTCCTGTTATGCCGTGAATGCGGCGTTTATGTAGGCGCGCTCATCGAAACGGGCGGCAAGGCCTACGGCATCGTCAACATACACGCATTGGAGGAACTTCCGCCGAAGCTCGCGCCGGCGGCGCCCATCAGTTATGACAATGAGGACACCGGCGGGCGCGTAACGCGACGCGAACAGAGGTGGACCCCGGTATCCGGGCGTCCCGGCTAGCGCTAATCATTCAGCGCGACAGCCAGAAGACCTCGGTTATTTCCTGCAATCCCGCCTTCAGAAACTTGGGCGGACAGGTGTCGATATCGTCCCTCTCGCCGACCCGTACGAGATCATCCCAGTACCCCGACAGCTCATCAGCCGTCACCGAGAACGGCGGCCCGTTCACGATGCTCTGGTCGTATTCGAGCGTAATCACGAATCGCAGTGCATCGCTTTTCAGGAGGGACTTCGTGTGTTCGACATACCGCGGGCGTTCGTCTGGCGGCAGGGCCACGAGCGCCCCGCGATCATACAGGGCATCGAAAGGCCCGGATGTGAAGCCGAAATAGTCGCCCCGGTGCACCGTGATCGCACGCTCCTTCGCCTGGTAACGATCGAGCCGCCGGCCGGTCTTGTGCTCGTACCTCAGGCCGTGATCGTCGAAGAACCCCCTCACCGCGATTTCCGACAATTCCACGCCGACCACGTCGTGGCCGCGTACCGCAAGCCACAGGAGATCCGGCGTCTTGCCGCAAAGCGGCACGAGAACGCTCGAGGGCGCCGCGAATTCCGGCCAGTACATTCTGAGGCCCTCGTTGCCGCCGGCTTCGTGCCAGCCGGTTCGTCCCTCGATCCAGCGACCGAGCCAGTCTTCACTCATGATTTTTCGCGACTCCCGGTCGACAGCTGTGTTTACGTGTAGATAGCATATCGGTACTATTTTCGCCCCGATAAATCCTCATCAATCATGTTCACAAGACGACGGTGCCCCGCGTGGTCGTCGACGATCAGACACGGCGCATGGCAAAAGCCAGATTAATCGACGGCAAGGCGATGGCTGCTGCCTTGACCGAAAAAGTGACCAAGGAAGCAGCCGAGCTGGCGGCTGGCGGCCGCGCACGCCCCGGCCTGGCGGTCGTGATCGTCGGCGAAGATCCCGCAAGCAAAGTGTATGTCAGAAACAAGAAACGCACCGCCGAAGCTTGCGGCTTTCATTCCGTGCGACATGCGCTTCCGGCCGATGCATCGCAGCAAGAAGTCCTTGCGCTGATCGGCGAGCTGAACGCCGATGCGGTGATTCACGGCATCCTCGTGCAACTGCCGCTGCCCGATCACATCGACGAGCAGACCGTTACACAGTCGATCGCGCCCGAGAAAGACGTCGATGGATTTCATTTCGTGAACATCGGCAAGTTGACGTCTGGAAACACGGAGTCGGCTTTCGTGCCCTGCACCCCGGCCGGTTGCATGCTGATGATCGAGGGGGAATTGGGCAAGGATCTCTCGGGCCTGAATGCCGTGGTTATCGGGCGCTCCAACATCGTCGGCAAACCGATGGCGAGCCTGTTACTGCAAGCCAACGCCACCGTTACGATATGTCACAGTCGCACGAAGGACCTGCCAAAAGTCGCGCGCAATGCCGACATCCTGGTAGCCGCCGTGGGTCGAGCCCGCATGGTAAAAGGCGACTGGATCAAGCACGGTGCCGTGGTCATTGATGTCGGTATCAACCGCATCGAGGTCGAGGTCGATGGCAAAAAAAAGAGCAGGTTGACCGGCGATGTCGATTTCGACGAAGCCGTCGGAGTCGCCGGTGCGGTTACGCCGGTGCCCGGCGGCGTCGGCCCGATGACCATCGCCATGCTCATGTCGAATACCCTGCAATCCGCGAAGCGCGCTGCGGGCCTGGTGTGACCTATTCGCGCCGGCAACCGATTAAGGATTCGACCAGCGTCTAACAGCTGACGGTCACTGCACACGCAATGCCGCGTCGGCAAGTGCGGGAGCCTGTATGCGAATCGGCCACATCGATCTGTCGGCACGCATCACCACTGCACAAGAGCAGCTCGTCGTGCTGGTCGAGTCACTGGGTGCCCAGGATATCGAGCAACACATCCTCGTCAGGAATCCGTTCCTCGCCAAGCGATTGTCCGTCTGCAAAGGGGCCACGGTCGGCCCGGCGGTGCGCTCGGTGACGGCAGCCGCTTTTCTCATGCCTGCCGTCGATCTGGTACATGCGCACGACATAAAGGCCGCTTGGGTCGGTGTGATGCTCGACACCCTGCGATCGATCCCTTTCCTGATGACACATCGCGAATCTCACGCCCGCCACAGCAATCCCTTGCAACGTCTCGTATACAGCCGTTGCGAGACGATCGTGTGCGCGTCTCGGGGCGAATCGCACCTGACGCTGCCGAGCGGGCCGGCCGTGACCGTTATCACAATCGATGACGCAGGCAGCGCCGACGACGCCATCGACGCGGAAAACGGCCGCCTCGGCGCCGAGAGAATGGCGGCAGAGTACCTTCGCGCGTATCGCGGTGTGCTCGACCGCCGCGGCGTGCCTGGGGTGCTTTTTTAGAACTCCCAGAGGATGCCGACGGCGGGCAGCAGCGGCAACCAGGTGTCGGTGCTGAATTCGAGCACGTCCTCGCCACTGTCATCCGTCTCGAGGTCGTAGTCGAAGCAACAGACGTTCTTCCGATTGAGCAGGTTCGACACTTCGGCGAACATCGTAATGGTGCCGTGCCCGACATCGAAGGTGCGGCTCACGCGCGCATCGAGGCTCGAGAAATGCGAGATGCGTTCGGCGTTTCGCGGGCCGGGAACGGCGATCAATTCCGTCTCCCCGCCGGGCAGGCTGATCTCTTCGAGCGCCAGCGCAGTCGTCGGCCAGCCGCTCCGTATGTGACCGGCGATCGAGAGATCCCAGTTCGCAACGCGCCAGGTCAGGCCCGCCTGCAACGCGTGTCGCTGGTCCCAGCTTCGCGGCACCGCTATTCCGTCGACCGTATCGGTCACCTCGGCCAGCGTATAGCTTGCCCACCACGACAGGTCGCGACCGGCACGGCTGACCGACAGTTCGAGGCCTCTGGACCGCGCCGCGCTGGGCGCGATTCGCAACCGATCGGCCTGCAGCTCAGGAATCAATGCCAGCGGGTCGTAAAGGTTTTCGAAACGGGGCTTGAGATCGTCCATGTTCTTCTGGAAAACCTCGAGTCTTGCCGCATGATGCTTGCCGATCCTGTGACTGATGCCGGCGATGATGTGGTCGGCCCGCTGCGCGGGAAAGAAATTCGTGACACCGTCCTCGATCTGCAGTTCATGGATGCCCTGCGACTGGTAGTAGCGGCCCCAGCTGAAGCGCAACTCCGTCCTCGGCCCGAGCGCGCGCAGCACGCTGAAGCGCGGACTGAACTGTGATCCTGACCGCAGCTCGGTGTAGGTCTGGTCGTCCCAGCGCAGTCCGAATTCCAGTATCGTGCCTGTTGCCACCTTCCACTTGTCCGACAGATAAAGCGCGTAGCTCGGCCCGCTCGGCGTGGCAGTGAGATCGCGATTGATCGTGTCCGCGACGTCCACGAAGATCGCGCGCAAGCCGAAAAACTGCGCGTTGCCAGCGTAGTCGTAATGGGCGTCTGCCTGTTCGAACTCGAAACCCCATTGCAGCAGGTGATTCTCCGAACTGTTGAGTGACCAGTCCTGGCGAAATCCGAACTGGTCGATCTTGCGGATGTCGATCACATCGGACACGACTTTTTCGACATCCTCGGTATGGCCAACGCGGCGATTACTGAACGAGCTGTAGGACAGCACCGTGGAGCTGCTCAGTACGTCGCTCCACAGATTTTCGAGCGCGATCCAGAACTGCGCGTTTCTCGTCCGGCTCGTTGCTTCCTCGATCTCGGGCAGATCGCTCTCGGTGACGACGACAACCTGGTCGTCGGCGAACAATGCATTGCCGGAAAGTCTGGTATCGGGCGTCAGCCAGGTCGAGAACTGTCCGAACAGGTCATAATACTTCGGCCGGCCGAACTTCTTGTCGATGACGAGATCGAGATTGCCGCGTCGTGCCGACAGAAGCCAGTTACCGGTGCTGTCGGCGTTTCGGCCCGCCGTCAGGAACGAGGTATTGAAAACGCTCAGGCCGATTTCCGTGTGCCGTGGCCGGGCGAGGTCCAGTGATTCCATCAGCACGACACCACTCAATCGGTCACCGTAGCGCACCGGGAAGCCGCCCGTGTATACCTCCACACCGTCGATGGCGCGTGAGTCGACGGTGCTGAAGACGTTCTGGTAATCGCGAACATGGAACGGATCGAATAGTCTTTGTCCGTTCAGAATGATGCCGGTCTCGGCCTGCTCGCCGCCACGAAAATGCGACCGCGCGGACGCGCCGCTCGCGGCCGCGCCGGGAAGGCGGTGCGTCGCGCGCAGCGGGTCGTCGCCGACGTCGGGCAAGGTCTCTATCGACGCCCGGTCGAAATCGAATCGCGACGTGCTGATGTCTCGCGAGATCTCGTAACGACTCGCGGAAACCGTGATGTTCTCGATGTCCGGCCTGGCCGGATCGAGTTCGACTTTGACTTCGGTATTCCTGCCGGGCCGAACCCTGGCCTCGCGTTCGGCGCTCCGGTAGCCGGGTGCGCCGATTCTCAGGAAGTATGTGCCTGACGTTATCTCAGGGAACTGCTGGATGCCGTCCGTCAACAGGATGCCACTGCCAATTTCCGGCGAGGCACTGATCTCGATGTCGTCGACCGGCATGTAGTCGCGCCGGTCCCTGACGATGATCAGCAGGCTGCCGAGCCTCGCCTTCGCCGAATCGCTGCGCACGATCAGCCACAGCCCTTCCTCGGATCGAATCGTCAGGCCGTGCGGCTCGAGGATTTCGCGCACGACATCGAGTTCGTCGCGCGCCTGCGGCTCGGCGCTTACCTCGAGGTCCTCGCTGACCAGGTTGGTGCTGTACGCAAACGGCCAACCCCGTGCCCGTAATTCCTCGATCACGGATACGACGCTGCGGCCCTCATACAACTGCTGCTGTGCCGGCAAACTTGCGGGCATTGCGCAGACCACGAAAATAATCGAGCAAAGGAGTGGGCGCACGTTCACCACCTTCCTGATGCAGGACAAAAATCAGTTTTCGCTGACGACGATTACCTCGCCTTCGATACGGGCATTGAGATCCGTTGTCATCATGAATAATTCGAGCGCGCGGCTGGGCTTCATGTCGTAGTCGCCGCGCAATCTTCCGATTCGCGCCAGGGCTTCCGCGTTTTCACTCGCGTATTCAATGCGGCGCCCGGTTTCGCGGCTGACCCATTCCAGTCCCTCGGCAATCGGACGGTCGTCCAGATTCACGGCAGGCGTGGACTTCTCGACCCACTCCCAGTCGTCGACGCCGTTCGTGTCGTCGATCGATAACTCGCCGGATGTCGTGATCGCGAGCTGCTGCCCGGCCGACGCCCGCGCCGTGACATTACCGTCGATCGACACGACGCCCTCGCGGACCGATACCACGAGCTCGTCGTCACCTACCGCTGTCATGTACTGCGTGCCGAGGTGGCGCACGAAACCGTGATCGGTCCGAATTTCGAGATTTGCGGCGTCTAGTTTCGACGACGACAGCGGGCTCGATACCGAATCGAAATAGACACGACCTTCGCGCAGGTATATCCGGTCCGCCGCTTCGAAAACGACGACGGTGTCCTCGTCGATGCGCAGCGATCCGCCATCGTGCCAGCTCAATGCAAGCCCGGAGTCGGACCCCGTTTGGACGACGTCGCCGCCCTGGATCGCGGCAAGCAGACCGTTGTCGACAGCGCGCGAGTTGACCGAAATCCTGCCAAACTGCTTGTCGACCGCTGCCATTTGCAGACCCGTAATCTCTGTAAGCGGATCACGTGTCAGGTTGAACGTGGCGACAACGGCCAGCAGGACCGACGCCGCCAGGGCAAACGTTGTCATGCGACGGCGCCGCACGCGCCGGCCGGCAACTTGCTGCCACTCCGCATGCACCGCTTCACGAATCAGCGCCTCGTCCGCCGCGGGCGGCACCGGGCGCGGCGGCGACTTGCTCAAGAGTTCCGCGAACGCTTCGTCGGAGCGCAGCTCTGAAATATCTCTATCGGTTTCCATTTATTTGGTCATTCCTGTCAGTGCCGATCTCGCAGGACCGGATAGCGAACCATACACATCGCTGAATGCACGCTTGGCGCGTGCGATGAGCGACTGTGTTGCCTCGTTGCCCAAATTCAGTTTCCCGGCGATCTCGGCGACCGAGTACCCCTCGATGTACTTCCACTCGAGGACGTTGCCGTACTTCGGTGGCAGCCTGTCGAGCGCCACCTGTATCAGCCGGACGAGCTCGGTGCGCTGGAAATCCCGTTCGGGATCATCGGCAGCCGGCGCATGGAACGAATCGACCGCCGCCTGTATCTCCGGATGGTCCTCCGTCAGCACGATGTGCTGCCGGTACCTGCCCTGCCTGGCGAGCCAGTCGCTCAGCTCGTTGCGGGTGATCGCACACAGCCAGGTAAAGAGCGCCGACTCGGCGCGATAGGTATGCAGTTTGCGAATCGCCTTGGTCATCGCGATCTGCACCACCTCGCGCGTAGCGTCCGGGTCATTCGGCAGGCGGCTCATCGCGAATCGATAGAGCCTCGCAAAGTTCTCCCTGAAAAAGCGATCAAACGCCTGCTCGTCATTTGCGAGCATCTGTTTTACAAGGCGTTTATCGTCCAAATAGACCGGCATTGCCCATCCCGTGCGCTGCGTTATCGATTAGACCGCTGCTGCCGCCATTTCCGGTCGCGATTTGCGTCACGCATCGCTTCATTTCGGGCAGGCGGCACAACGTCAGCGCCCGCTGCATTGACAGTGTACGCCCGTCCGCCAATGGCGGGCGTGGCCGGGATCACAGGGGCCTCGTCAGAAGCTGCCCTTCGATTCGATCAGAAACTGCACGTCGTCGATCGACGGGTCGCCATCCAGCGGAAAGGCGATGTCGATATGCACGACGTCCCGGCCGCTCGAGCGGGTCGGCCCGAGCCTCAAGCCCACGCCAACGTCCTTGAGCCAGCCGAGCGGCGGGCCACCGACCGGGTTGTCACCCCAGGTGCGCCCGATATCCGCGAATATCGCGCCGCCGACGCGGAACAGGCGGAACGGGTACCAGTCGGTGAAGTAGCGCTGCTCGGCAGTGACGAGAATCTTCGATTCGCCCGTCTGATAGCGAAGCGGATAACCCCTCAGGCCCGTGTCGCCGCCGAGATCCACGAGGTTGTCGAGATCGAGGTCGCTGCCCCAGGTGCCGTCCAGGGTCACGAACACCAGGCGCTTTTCATTGATCTGGTTATAGAAGCGCGCGTTGAGACGGAGTTTGGTATTCACGCTGTCGCCGCCTTGAAAGCGCCCGCTCAACGCGCCGGACAGAAAGAATGCCTCACGCTGAATCGAGCCGTAACTCGCGTTCGCGTTCAGGGTGTACACCAGGGCATCGCGATCCGAGCCGAAACTCTCGCTGGCCCAGCCAAGCCTGGCGGCAACCCTCGTTCCCATGAAGAAATCTTCCGTTCTTTCGATCTGATCCCGGTTGCTGGCCGTCTGGAAATCGTCTTCCAGCAGCTCGTACCCCAGGAACGGGTAGACGAGTCGGCGATCCGCGGGAATCAGCGGCAGCAAGGCGCCGTTCGGTACGGCGTTGAAGTCACGGTTGTCGTATACGATGCCGGTGGTCCAGCGCGTCACCCAGTTCTCCCGGAGGCCGGACGACCAGCCCCAGAACGCGCTGTAGTTTTCGGTTTCGGCCTTGTATTCGGCGACTTCGTTGCCGAGCTCGTAGAAGGAAATCTCCCTTTCGTCGTCGAACACGATGGTGCCGGCGCTCCAGCGTGCGTCGAGCGCATAAAAGGGGCGGATCAGTCGCAGGTGCGTGGTGCCGCCGTCGGAAGCATCGGCATAATCGAAGAACCCCGACCACCAGGTATCGCCGAGATGGTTGTCGAAGTATTGGAAACTCGTGGTATCGCGATCGACATTTTCGGCGTAACTCAGTCTCAGCTTGAAACCATAACCGAGGAAATTGGATTCGGAGAGCTCGAAGCGCGTGCGGTTTTCGCCACCCGAGCGCGCGACGGAGAAGCCGGGTAACAGCGTCCACAGATCGCGAGTCCACACCCGGATGTCGACGATGCCGTCTTCGTACCTGACTGGCGTGATTCTTGCGTCATACAGGTAGCTGTTCAGTCGCAGCAAGCGTTCCGATTCCTCCAGCAGCCGCTCGGAAAACCGGTCTCCGCTCTCGAACAGCAATTGCTGCCGGATGATGTGGTCACGGGTGACGACATGCCAGCGGTTGGCGAGTCGAAAGATCGACTTGTTCTCACCGGGCGCACTGGTGTTGAAGACGTTTTGCTTTTCGATGATGACACGACCGATGATCGCGCCCGCCGCCTCGAGTTCCTTTGCAGACGGGATAGATGGGGCGTCTTCCGGAGTGGGGTCCTGATCGCCGGATTGCGCCGTAGCGGGCGACTGCGCCAGAGGCCCGAATGCGATCAACGCCAGGCATGCCAGTTTGTTCGCCGACTTCTCTAAGCGGTTCACGAATCGAGATTAACACCGTAACCGACGCCTCACGTAATGATTTGCCGCATCCCCGCGCCGCGCGCTGCGGCGTTAGAATGGTGTCGTGCGTTCCGGAGGAATCATGAGGCGGTCTGGCGAAGAATTCCGAACCATCTGGCGCAAGCCTGATGAGCCATCCGTGGTGCAGGTCATCGACCAGCGACGCCTGCCCCACGAATACGTCGTTGCCGACCTGAGGACCTGGCGCGACGGCCACTTTGCCATCCGCGAAATGATGGTGCGGGGTGCGCCGCTGATCGGCGCGACGGCCGCATGGAGTCTGTACCTCGCCGCCCTCGAATGCCGCGGCGAATCCGATCCCGCCGAATGCGTCAGGCAGGCCGCCGCGCAGCTTGCCGGAACGCGGCCAACCGCTGTCAACCTCCGCTGGGCCATTGAACGAATGCTCGGCGTCCTCGATCGCAGTGCAGCGGGCGATGTCGAGGATACGCTCGCCGCCGAGGCGCAAAGAATCTGCGACGAGGATATCGAGATTTCGCGTGGCATCGGCGAGCACGGCCTGAAGCTCATCGAAGAGATAGCGGCGAGCAAGCCAGGCGGCCCCGTGAACGTCTTGACCCACTGCAATGCAGGTTCGCTGGCGACGATCAATTGGGGCACGGCCACCGCGCCGGTGTATTTCGCCAGAGCCAAAGGCATCGACGTGCACGTCTGGGTCGACGAGACCCGGCCGCGCAATCAGGGCTCGCAGCTGACCGCCTGGGAACTGGCGGAAAACGGCGTGCCGCACACGCTGATCGTCGACAATACCGGCGGACACCTGATGCAACACGGGCTGGTCGACATCTGCATTACCGGTACGGATCGCACCACGCGCAGCGGCGATGTGGCCAACAAGATCGGGACCTATCTCAAGGCGCTGGCCGCGCGTGACAACGATATTCCTTTTTACGTCGCGCTCCCGTCCACGACCATCGACTGGACGATCCGTGACGGGCTCACCGAGATTCCGATCGAAGAGCGAGATCCGGACGAGGTGGCCATGATTTACGGCAAGTCGGACGATGCCCTGTGCGCCGTGCGTACGGTCGCAAGCAATACGGCAATCAGCAACTACGCGTTCGACGTGACGCCCGCGCGACTGGTGACGGGACTCATCACCGAGCGCGGCATCTGTGCCGCCAGCGAGGAAGGACTGTCCACTCTTTTTCCCGAGCACGCTCTGCATGATCGATGAGGGCTACATCAAGTTCGAATCGCACTGGCACAAAACGGGGCCCCTGCAACATGTGGAAATAGAGGTATTGAATCGCTGGCGCCGGCCACTCTACGACGCCGGTCTGATCGGGTACTACGAACGCGAGGGAATCGGATTCGGTAACCTGAGTATTCGCATATCAGTGGACGGCCGTTTCATCATCAGCGGCTCGCAAACCGGTCACATCGCCGCACCCGAAGCCGAGCATTATGCGCTCGTCGAAAAATACGACATCGGCGAGAACCGGGTATGGTCGCGCGGCGCAACCGAAGCGTCGTCGGAATCGCTGACGCACGCGGCGGCGTACAGCCTGGATGCGCGCATTGGTGCCGTTGTTCACGTGCACAGTACGGTACTTTGGGGCGCACTCATGAACTCGGCGCCAACGACGGATACAAATGCTGCGTTCGGCACGCCGGATATGGCACGGGAGTTTCTGCGCCTGTGGCGCGAATCGGCATTTGCGGAGACCGGCATCGCGGTCATGGCGGGTCACGAGGCGGGACTCATCAGTATCGGTCGTGACTTACAGGAAGCGAGCGAGCGGATTCTGGTGCTCGACAGGCAATATCGGGATTGAACGCAGGCTCGCCAGCAGCGTCAATTGTCCGCGTTGTCGACCAGCACCGGCTCGAGCCTGAAGCGATAGGTGCGGCACGTGCGCGCCCTGGCCAGCAACTGGTTCGGGCCCAGCGGCTCAAACGACGATTTCTTGATCGCGCGCAACGCAGGCTTTTTGAAAATATTGTGCGTCGTGTCTCTCAGCCTGACCCGCGTAATGCGTCCTTCTTTCGTGACCATAAAGCAAACCGTGGTCTCGCCCTCGATCCGGTCGCGTCGCGCGATGGATGGGTAAGTCGGAAAAGCGGTAAGCAGTGGTACCCGGTCCGTGTTCGAATCCAGGAAATGCGTTACGATGGTCGTCTCCTCTTGTGCCGACGCGGGCATTGCATGCGGCAACAGGGTCGCTGCAAATATAGCGCCCACAATAGTCACACGCATTTTATTGCGGGTTTGGTGACTTGCTTTCTGCACTGACCTGCCCTTGGCGATCGTCGATCTCGATTTCGGGCGCAACCGGATGTACCGCGTCCATGTACATCGCTCGCGCGATCTTCAGTGTGCGTGCGCTCGGATTCAGTTCCTCGCCGCGTATCAGATCCTGTTCCGCCTTTTCCCACTGCTTCGTCTTTATATAGATGACGGCCCGGTTGTTGTAACCGCGCCAGCTCTTGTCGTTTCTTGCAAGCAACAGGTTGCAGTACTTCAACGCGTTGTCGTATAGCGAAAGTTTGATGTAGCCGGCGCATAGATTGGAAAGCGCTGCTTCCTCTTCACGTCGCCCCTGGGCGATCTCCAGGCCCTTGTGGGTCAGTCGCACGCCTTCCGCGTCGTTGCCGGCGAGCAGTTCCTGCGCGCCGTCGTAAAGGGGAAGGTTGCGCGGCCCGATCACTGTCGCGGCGTGGGGGGCATCGCGTGAGGTCCTGTCCGCTTCCTGACCCAAGCAAAGTGGTGAAGCGAGAAGGAGCACTGTCAAAAGAGCAATTCGGCTGCCCATAAAAAACTCCGGTGGTGCCTGCAATTCTAGACCATTCGGGCCCCGGAAGCGTGCGGCATC